>CAZYJB010000171.1:0-7567 GCA_964647675.1 uncultured Verrucomicrobiota bacterium
GGGTGCGCCAGCGCCTCCGGCACGTCGATGCCCGCGGGAATGGATTCGAAGGTCGTGCGCAGCCTGGATGCCCCGGCCGCCTCGCCACCCGTGAGCAGCCAGAACCATCCGGGTGTGGCGGCCCGCCCCGCGTCGATGCCGTCCTTCGCCTCCCAGTCGGCGCCCGACGCCGTGAATCGCGCGCGGCTCAAGGCCACCCATTCGCCCTTGGTCGAGCGCACCCAGGCGTTCCCGAACCGGGCCCGCCGCCGATCCGCCACGCTGCGACCATCGCGGCGGAAATCCTCGACGAATGAATACAGCCCCTTGAGCGGGCGTCCGCCCGTGCGCGTCCGAAAGGTGACGAGGTGCTGCCATTCGCCGGGCTCGGGCTTCCACAACCAACCTTCGTAAGCCGTCTTCGTCCCCTCGGGCCGTCCGCGAACGAGGAACCGGTTGGTGGCTCCGATCGCCCAGTCGAAGTCCAGCATGCACTGCCCGCCCGTGCCCTCCCCGCCGAAACGCTTGATGCGCACCCCGGTCCCCTCGTGCAGCAGTTCCACGCGGTCCTCGGCCTTTACCGACTTCGGGTCGTCACCCTGGGTCGGATCCCAGACCGAGAAGATCGCCACCTTGCGCGAGGGCGCGAGCTCCTGGATGCCGAAGTAGCCGGTGTCCCAGCCACAGGCCATGAAGTAGGAGCCGGGCGTGGATTCCTCGACGACCAGGTCGAGGCGGAACAGCTCCGCGTCCGGCGCGGGCCAGCCCAGGTGCACCGACCGCGCGGCGCGTGGCGGTTCCTTGCCACCGAGGCTCTCCGCTGCGCGCGAGTGCTCGGGAAACGCGCTGACCGTCAGAACCAGCGCCAGAAACGTCGCCAACCGCCCGGGCGCGCGGCGCGGGACCCTGCAGGAAAGAAGTGCTTTGCCGGTCATACCCATCCCATCGCGCGTCCGCCCTGGTAGGTGATGAACGCGAAACCCCAGGCCAGGGCGGTCATGTAAACCAGTTGGAAGATCGCCCAACCCCAACTGGCGGTTTCGCGGCGCACCACGGCGATGGTGCTCACGCACTGCAGGGCGAACACATAGAAGATCATGAGCGTCACGCAGGTGAGCGGGGTGTACACGGTCGAACCGTCGTCGCGCTTCTGCGTGCGCAGCACCTCGACCAAACCGCGCGTGCCTTCCTCCGAGTCGTCCACCTCGCCGACATTGTAGACCGTCGACATGGTGCTGACGAACACCTCGCGGGCGGCGAAGGAAGCCACCAGGCCGATGCCGATTTTCCAGTCGAACCCAAGCGGACGGATGAAGGGTTCGATGGCGCGTCCCAGCGTGCCGGCGTAGCTGTAACGCAGCCGTTCTCCGGCCTCCTCATGATCGAGGGCGGCCAGGGCGGCGTCCCGGGCCGTCCCATCGGTCAGGGCAGCGGCCTCGGCACGCGCGCGTGCGAAACGCTCGGTCTCCTCGGCGTGGCGCGGATAGGTGGCCAGCACCCAGAGCACCATGTTCAGCACGAGGATCACCGTGCCGGCGCGGCGGATGAAGAGCATCGACCGGTCGAACATGTGCCGCAGCACCACGCGCAGGGCGGGCCGTTTGTAGGGCGGAAGCTCGAGGATGAGGAGCGGCGCCTGCCCTTTGAGCAGCGTGCGCTTGAACAACCACGCCACGGCCAGCGCCACGACGATGCCCAGGAGGTACATCGCCAGCATGGTCAGCGCCGATAGTTTGAAGAATCCCAGCAGGCGTATGTCCGGAATGCAGGCCGCGATCAGCACCGTGTACACGGGCAGCCGCGCGGAGCAGCTCATGAGCGGGGCGACGAGGATGGTGGCCAGCCGGTCCTTCGGTGTCTCGATGGTGCGCGTGGCCATGATGCCGGGAATGGCGCAGGCGAAGGAGCTGAGCAGCGGGATGAAGCTCTTGCCGTGCAACCCGACCCGGCTCATCACGCGGTCCATGAGGAAGGCCGCGCGCGACATGTACCCGGTGTCCTCGAGCAGGCTGATGAAGAGGAACAGCAGGAGGATCTGCGGCAGAAACACCAGCACCGCCCCAACCCCCGCGATCACGCCGTCCTGGGTGAGATCCCTCAGGTCGCCCTCGGGAAGTCCGCGCGAGACCAGGTCGCCCAGCCACGCCACGCCCGACTCGATCCATTCCATCGGCGCCGAGGCGAAGGTGAAGATGCTCTGGAACATCAGGAACATCAGCCCGACGAAGATGAGCGGTCCCCAGAAACGGTGCGTCACCACGCGATCGACGCGGTCGCTGAACGTCTCCCCTCCAGCGCCAAGATCCTCGGTCGCGGCGCGGAAGATGTCACCGACGCGCGCGTAGCGGCCCTCGATGGCACCGCTCACCCAGTCGACGCCCGACGCGGCGATCCGTTCCCGCGCAGCGCCCACCTGTTCCACCACCGGACCGGTCAAGTGACTCACCAGTGGCGCACCCTTGGCCGGTTCGCTCAGCAGCATCTGAGCCTGGGCCGCCGCGACCTGCCGGCGCGGACCGTCGAACTGCCGCTCCAGGGTCCCGGAAAGCTGTTCCCATTCGTGGCGCACCGGCGCGGGCAAATCGATGAAACAGCGCCGCTCCAGCGGCCGGGGCACGCGCTCGCCCAGGGTCAGACGGCGGATCTCCGCGCGAAGCGCCTCCAAGCCCTCGCCGCGGCTGGCGACGGTGGGCACGACCGGCACCCCGAGCTCGGCCGAGAGCCGCGCCGCGTCGACATTCAGGCCGTTCTCGCGCGCGACATCCACCATGTTCAACACCAGCACGGTCGGGTAACCGAGCTCGATGACCTGGGTGGCGAAGTAGAGGTTCCGCTCGAGGTTGGAGGCATCGACGATGACCAGCACGACGTCCGGCGCCGGCACGCCGTCGATGCGCTGGAGCAGGACGTCACGGGCCACCGCCTCGTCGGGCGACTGCGGACTCAGACTATAAGAGCCCGGCAGGTCGAGCACGGTGACCTGCACATGGGGAGGCGTGCCCCGCAACCGGCCCTCCTTGCGCTCGACCGTCACGCCGGCGTAGTTGCCGACTTTGGCGCGCATGCCGGTCAGGACATTGAAAAGGGTCGTCTTGCCGCAGTTCGGGTTCCCGGTGAGGACCACCCACCGTCCGTCGGAACCGGTCGCTGCGGCGGTTGTGGAATCAACGGCCATGTGCGGGATCAGCGTGATGCGGGCGGCCGGCCAAGGCTGTCGGCACCTTGCGCATCATTGTCGGAAGATTGCCGGCAGTGCGGGGCCGAGGCGCCCTGCCATTCCCGAGGTGGGGCGAGGCGTCCCTGAAGGCTCCGCCTCAACTCCGCGGCAGGGGCGAGACGAGGACGTTCTCCGCCTCGTGCCGACGCAGCGTCAGGCGGTAGCCGCGGGCCTTGAGTTCGATCGGATCCCCCAACGGCGCAAACCGCACCAACTCGACCGGCGTCCCGACCAGGACTCCCATTTCCATCAGGCGCGCCTTGTCCGCCGCCTCCAGCCGGATCTCGACGACGCGGCCGGATTCGCCGAGGCCCAGCGCGCTGAGGGGTTGGACGGCAGGGTTCTCGCTCATGACTTTCGGGATCCCTTCGCGGCATCATTCACCGGTTCCACCATGATCATCTTGGCCAGGTCGCGGCTGATGCCCAGCCGCACGTTGCAGACCTGGCAGATGATGTTGGTGTGTTTGCTGAGAAGGCGGATGCGCTGCTGCTCGCAGAACCCGAGTTCGCGCAGGCGGATGGCCACCTCGTGCGGCGCGGACAACTCGCGCACGAAAAGCACGGCACCCGCCGACGCCTGGGCCAGCGAACAACTGTTCGTGTTCGAAGACTGGCAGAGGCTGGGCACGGGAAAGTCGGATTCCGGCCGTTTGGGCATCGGACCGCGACGCTCGCCGGCCCGCGATGCCCGTGACAAGGGGCATTTTCAAACCTCTTCGAGCGGCGTCGTCGCGTCGCCGAACCGGCCGGGGCGCACGCCGAACTTGTCCATGATGGACAGGTACAGGCGGCACATCTGGCGTTCCGGTTTCTCACGGTAGTCCAGCACGCGCCCGCCGCGCACCTTCCCGCCGCCGCCGCCCACGAGCACCACGGGCAGGCGTCCCGCCTCGTGATTGCCGTGGAGCATGCTCGAGCAGAACAGGAGCAGCGTGTTGTCGAGCGCGGTGCGTTCGCCCTCTTGAACGGCATCGAGGCGCTGCGCGATATAGGCGACCTGCTCCGCAAAAAACCGGTTCACCTTCAGCCAATCCGCCGTGTCGGAGTGCGAAAGCAGATGGTGGATCATGTAGTCGACGCCCAGGTGTGGGAACCGCAGCGACGAATGGTCGTTGTTCAGTTTCAGCGTCACCACGCGCGTCGTGTCGGTCTGGAAAGCCAGCACCATCAGGTCGCTCATCAGCCGCATGTGCTCCGCGATGTCCTGCGGAATGCCATCCGCGGGCCGTTTCATGTCCGGTTTGGTGAGCGTCGGACGCCAGCCCTGCAATTCGCCGCGCTGGCCGGCGCGCTCGAGGCGCACCTCCACCTCGCGCACCGAGTCGAGGTACTCGTCGAGCTTGTGCTGGTCGCGCAGGCTGATCTTCCGGCGCAGATCCCCGGCTTCGGTCATCACTGCATCGAGCACACTGCGGTCCGCGCGCCCCGCCTCGTCCTTGAACATGCGGTCGAACGCCAGGGCCGGATACAGTTCCAACGGCGTCGGGGTGGTGGGCGAGCTCCACGAGATGTGGGAGCTGTAGAGCATCGAGTAGTTCTTGTGGACGGAGGGGTTCGACTTCTCGCACCCCAGCACGAGACTCGGCAGCCGCGTCTCGCGTCCGACCTGCTGGGCCAGCAACTGGTCGAGGCTGGTGCCCGACCTGATTTCACCGCCGGAGGCGAGCGGCGCGCCGGAGAGCAGGTTGCCGGTCTGGGAACTGTGGATGTTGCCCTTGAGCGCCTCGGCGTTGAAGAGGCCCTCGATGAACAGGAGCTTCTCGCGCACGGGCAGCAACGGGGCCAGCACCCCGCCCAGTTCCATGGAGCGGCCCTCGCCGCGGGCCCACCATTCCCTGCTGTGAAAGCCGTTGCCGGAGAAGAGCACGCCCAGGCGGACCGGTGCCTCGCTGGAGGCGACGCGGGGGGCGGGTTCATCTCCCCAGACGGGAATCGATTCCATCCAGGGCAGCGCCACGGTGACGCCCAACCCGCGCAGGAACGCGCGGCGCGAATGTCGATGCTGGCTCATGGGGCTTGGCACAGAGGGGAGGTGCGGGTCTTGCGGCACAGCGTCCCACGACCGCGCGCGTGCGCGCCACTGCAATTTCCCCCGCCTTTCAGGAGGGCGGCGAGTCGGGGCGGAGGCCCCGACCGGAATGCCGAGGGATGGGATGGGCTCAGAAGAGGGTTGGGTCGGTGTCCTCTCCGGGACACCGAGTCACGAGACGGAGCTCGTGACCCACCGGACTGGAACCGCGACTACGCCATCTGCTCATGCGCCTGGCGCAACATGCGCTCGGTGGCTTCCCAGCCCACGCACGCGTCGGTGATCGAAACGCCGTATTTCAATTGGCTTCGATCCGCGAGCAACGGCTGGTTCCCTTCGTTCAGGTGGCTCTCGACCATCATGGCCACCAGGGACCTGGTCCCCGCGACGCGCTGCGCCACCACGCTGTTCCACACCTCTTCCTGCCGCGCGAACATCTTCGATGAATTGGCGTGGCTGCAATCCACCATGATCCCCGACCGCAACGACGCCTTCTTGAGCGCCGCGTCGGCGGCAGCAATGCTTTCTGAATCGTAATTCGTTCCCGCTTTGCCACCGCGCAGCACGAGGTGGCCGTAGGGATTCCCGGTGGTACGGATGACACTGGTCAGTCCACCCGAATCGATGCCGAGAAAACTGTGCGGGTGCCGGGCCGAGAGCATGGCATCCAGGGCCACCTGCAGCGTGCCGTCGGTGCTGTTCTTGAATCCGACCGGCATCGACAGGCCGCTCGCCATCTGGCGGTGCGTCTGGGACTCCGTCGTGCGCGCGCCCACCGCCGCCCAGGTGACGAGGTCGTCGATGTATTGAGGGACAATGGGATCGAGGAACTCGGTCGCCGCCGGCAGGCCGAGCTCGTTGATCTGCCGCAGCAACTCACGTGCGCGGGTCAGACCGGCCTCGACGTCGTCCGAGCCGTCCAGGTGTGGATCGTAGATGAGCCCTTTCCAGCCGATGGTGGTGCGTGGTTTCTCGAAGTAGACGCGCATGACCACGCACTGGGTGGCAGCCACCTCGTCACGGAGGGCCACCAGGCGCCGGGCGTATTCGAGCGCGCTCTGCTCGTCGTGGATGGAGCACGGGCCGATCACCACGAGCAGGCGCGGGTCGGCGCCGTCCAGGATGCGCTGAACCTGCTCACGACCCTCCGCAACCGTCTGATTGGCCGCCATCGTGGCCGGCAGACGTCCCTTCAACTGCAGCGGTGTCACGAGCCTTCGCACTTCCGTCACCCGCAGATTCTCGGTCCTTTTCATCGTACGCCCTCCCGCCCGGGCCGTTCATGACCGGCCCGGTTCGCGGGGAGCGGCGACGCTAGACACCTCCCCGGAAGCCAGTCGAGTCCGGAGGCGACTCCCGGCGACCACCTCGGACGCCGCGCGCAGCACGCGTCCGGTCGCCTCGTCGGTGGTGATGGAGTACCCGCGCGCCAGCACCGCGTCGGGTGACAGCATCTCCAATCGAAGGGCGAGCCGCTCCACGCGCTCACGCAATTGCCGCAGTCGGTCCGCACCCGACACCGATAACGCCCTTGCCCTCACCGAAAGCGCCTCGCGGGCACGATCGAGGGCCGGACGCGGCGCGTGGGCGGACAATTTGAGGGCGGCTTCAGCCAGCCGTCGCTGCGCATGCCCCCAACCGTCCCGCGCGACGCGGTTGAGGGTCTCCAGCCGGTCGTCGAGCCGCTGCCATCGTTCATCGAGCCGGCGGCGCGGGTGCGCCCGCGCGATCCGTCGACGCAGGTCCTCGAGGCGATCCAGCCGGGATTCGACGCTGGCGGAGGCCAGCCGCGCCAGGCGCCCGGCAACGCGCACGAGCCAGTCCCGCGCCTCGACATGGCCCGCGGTCAGGATCTCCGCCGCCGCGCTCGGCGTCGCGGCGCGCAGGTCGGCCACGAAATCGGCGATGGTGAAATCGATCTCGTGCCCGACCGCCGAGACGACGGGTACCGCGGAGGCCGCGATGGCGCGGGCGAGTGCCTCCTCGTTGAAGGCCCAGAGGTCCTCGAGGCTGCCGCCTCCGCGGGTCAGCAGAATCGCGTCGAGCCCCGCGCCCGGCCTCTCGGCCGACCAGCGGTTGAGGCGCGCGATCGCCTCGGCCATTTCCAGCTCCGCCCCCTGCCCCTGCACGCGGCACGGCACGAAATACAATTCGAGTCCTGGATGCCGGCGTCCGATCACATGAAGCACATCTCGGATCGCCGCGCCGGTTGGCGACGTGACCAGGCCGATGCGCTCGGGGTACCGCGGGATCGGACGTTTGCGCGCGGTGTCAAAGAGGCCTTCCGCTTGCAGGCGCTGTTTGAGCCGCTCGAATGCCGCCTGCAGCGCGCCGACGCCC
>CAZYJB010000172.1:0-7534 GCA_964647675.1 uncultured Verrucomicrobiota bacterium
AGGCGCTGGCGGGTGGTCCGATCGGTC
Organism: uncultured Verrucomicrobiota bacterium; assembly: GCA_964647675.1. Lineage (GTDB taxonomy): Bacteria > Verrucomicrobiota > Verrucomicrobiia > Limisphaerales > CAIMTB01 > CAIMTB01. Next base: position 28 of record CAZYJB010000172.1, read on the forward strand.
GCGTGCGCGATGGTGATCGCGTGCGCATTTGTCTGGATCGCGCCGCGCTGGAGGGGACGTTGGACCTGGTGGGCACGGCGGGTGGCGCGTTGGATCCGGCGGCGGCGGCGGCCTTGCTGGCGCAGCGCGAGCCGATACCCGGTCTGGCCCCGCATCCCTTGCTGCCGGCCGACACGCGACTTTGGGCGGCGCTCCAGGCGGTCAGCGGCGGCACGTGGGGCGGCTGTGTTTTCGATGTCGAGGCGATCCTGAAGAGAGTGCAGGGGGTGTGAGGGAAGGGTTGGTGGCTCGCCGGCTCCGACCGGCGAGTGGAGGCCGAAGGCCCGAAATGGGTGGCTTCGTAGCCGCTGCCGTGCAGGCGGCGCTCACCTGCCTTGGCAAACCCCATCGCAAAGACCAGTCAGCGCAGCCTGACGGCCGCGGCTACGAGGACGAGGGACTCGCGCGCAGTTCGCGGTCCACGATGTTGATGGCGCGGGCGACGTCGAGGTCGCGCCGCACGACACGACGGCAAAGCGGAACCAGCCCCTTCAACACCCGCGGTGTCGCAAGACGGCGTTCGGCGAGCACCAACAGGAGTTCCTCGAACCTTCGCCAGGCCTTCACACGCCCCGGCACATCGGGCAGCGGCTCGAGGGGGAGTCCTTCCAGCAGGTCCATCACCAAGTCAGCCAGTGCTCCCGCCGGGCCGCCGCCGGCGAAAGCCATGGCGACTCCGGCGCTCTGCCAGGTCGCGTCCTCGCTGCGGAGGGCGCGTCCCAACACCTCGAAAGCATCGCCGCGGGCGCAGAGCAGTTCTGCTGCGACGGGACTGGCTGCATTTCGCAGTTGGGCCAGGCGGATCAACTCCAAGAGATCACTGTCCGGCTTCAGCTGCAGGGCTTCCCAGGTGTCCACGAAGCCTTCGAGTCCTTGTGGCACGCCCGCCGGAGCGGGATTCCGCGGTACGCCAGCTTCGCGCAACACCGCAAGGCGCGGCTTCGACGATTGCTCTGCCCGCGCCTTGGCTTCCCGCTCCGCGAGATCCGTGGCGTCGGTGAAGGATTCGTTGGCCGGCAGGTACCATTTGGGATAGCGCACCCACTCCGCTTGCATGGGCCAGCGAGTCGGCACGCCGGCGACGTCCACGCCGACACGCGGCCAGTGCTCGAGCCACGCCACCACCGGCGCGGGAACCGCCACCACGAAGTTGGCGTAGAATGCGTCGCCGGTGTAACGACCGTCGTCGCCGCGCGACACGGTCGCCGTGACGGTGCCACACGCCAGGCACGCACTGACCTTCGGGACGGTCCAGGGAATCAGCACCTGCCGCGCGAGCTGCGGATCGCAGTCGCAGGCCACGTCGCGATGATCGAGACAGGTTTCCGCCGCCGGATAGTCCCGTGGCCGCGGGGTGGGGCGGGCGGGTGCGAAACTCCGGATCCACGCGCGCACCGTTTCGATCGATCCGGTCGAACGCGACGGATCCTGGCGGACTACCGGAGCCGCATCGGCGGGAGGCACGGGAGCCTTGGAACGCTCTGCGCGGGGCGCGGGAAGGTACTCACCCAGTTCGAAGAACTCGCGCATCGCGCCATTGCGCGGACCCGACTTTGCCGCCGAGGCAAAGGTCATGCGCTCGATGCGACCGTCGCGCTCCCAATCGATCCAGATCTCCTGGGTGGGCCAGTCGAACTGCATGACTCGAATGATCCCGGATTCGCCTGCGCGATGCGCGACACCACGAGCATCCACGAAATCACGAAGCACCGTGATCCGGTGATCCGCGCTGAGGTGATCGATGGTGCAACCCATGGATGGCCCTTATGTGCTCTGCCTTCCCTGCGCTCGCTCAGAGGTTCTTGGTCCAAAGCGAATGGGACGCCAGGGTTCCGGTGCGGGCATCGATCGTGATCAGCAACGGTTCCGGTACGTGATTGGGGACGGCGGGGCGACGGCCGATGAAGGCCGGCCGTTCGGCGTCGGGCAGCAGCTGATCGAGGCGTCCCAGCCCGGTGTCGACCCGCCACACCGGTTGTCCGTCCAGCCCCAACCGCACCACGATCACCGTGGCTTCGCGGTCCCGACTGCTGAGGTGGGTCATCACATAGCCGTCGGGACCGCTCAGACGCAGCGGCGGGCCTTGACGCTGCGCGCGAACGAGCGCGGCACCGACATATTCGGTCTCGGAGAGCGGCTGAAGGGACAGCAGACGCGCGCGTCCGTTTTCCGCCTTCGAACGCCCGGAGTAGAGGCGGCGCACGGACAGCGCCTTGCCGCATTCGGGGTCCCTGGGCAGCAGGTAGCCCGCCTTGTAGGTGCTGTTGGTTTCCTCCAGCGAGTGGACGCCGAGCCATTCGTCGGGAGCCGGCGCGCCGCCTGCGCAGAGGAGGTCTTCCGGTGCGAAGTTCGGATTCACCCAGCCGCGCTTTGTGACGATTTCCACGGGTTGCGCGACGAGCGAGGACGGGTCGATGACCACCGACCGTCGCTGGTCGCGCGTGGTGAGGCGCAGGCGTCCGTCGAATTCGGCGAAGGCCTGGCTGAGCCATTCTCCGAGCGTGGGATTCACCGCGAGGAGGTCCTTCTCGCCGATGACCCGATGGGTCTTCAGGTTGAAGGCGAGCAACTCCGTCGTGTGCAGCCAGAGAAGGTCGCCGTCCTGGCCGAACAGGCGCGCGCTGCCCTGGAACCGCGAGATCGGTTCCCGTCGCACGAGGGAGACGAGTTTCCCTGGTTCATTCCCGCTCAGCGGCACGAGCAGGAGATCGAGTCGATAGCGGTCGCGCGCGACGTTGCGATGCAGCGTGGGAAAATAGGGCTCCTGGCGAAGGATCAGCGTGGCCACATGCTCGGAGGTGCGGACCGCGAGGCCGAAGGGAGAACCCGTGGTGCGCACGGTGAGCAGGCGATTGCCCAGCACATAGAACCCGAGACCCACCACCGCCAGCCCGAGCAGGGCCCAGGTGACCGCAGGCGGCAAGCCGAGGGCCGGGATCACGAATGCACGCCGCATGCCGCCGCCACCGAGACCGGGACCGAGACCGGGACCGGGACCGGGACCGGGTGGACGGTCGGTCCGGAGAAGTCGCAGGAGGAGCCGCCACGCGGTTTCCTCAGTGACTTTTCCCGAAGGCGCGCTGCGCGAGACTTCCCTTTCGTAGAACTTCCGCAGCGCCGACAGGAAGGCCGCCTCGTCTGCGTACACGTGACGCGCCTCGGATTCGCCGTAGTCCTGGCGGACGTAGCTGCCGTGCTGAAACCGCAGGTTCGTGCCGCCCTCCTTGTGCGCGGTGCTGAACGAGGCGCCCCGGCGCATGCGTTCGAGGATGGCTCGTTGCAGTTCGGCCACGGTGGTGTGCTGCGCCTCCGCCGCCAACGCCTCGGCCTCGAGCACGCGCCGATGATCCTCGCGCTGGGGTTCGTCCGGACGCATCGGTTTCGACGGCGGCAGGTCGCGGGTCCAGAGATCGAACCACCCGGCCGACGCCTTGAGATGGTAGTCGCGGTGCGCGGGATCCAATTCGCCGCCCAACATCTCGAGGCGCAGCGAGTAGGCGTTGACCTTCGGGAGGGCGGCGTCGAACCGGAGGCGTGCGCGGTAGGGCGCGCCGTTGACGGTGAACGACGCGCGGTAGACGAGGCGGTCCTCCTCGCGGCCGGGCGTGAGCACCGCCATGAACTCGCGCTCGAGCTGCGCCTGCACCTCGTGGGGCGCCAGCGCGACCCGAAAATGAATCTCGCGAAGGGCGTCCATGGCGTCAGCGACCGAGCGACCAGCTCAATCGTTGCGGGATGATCTCCACCTCGCTGGGCGCCCACCCGAACGCGGTGGTGCGCACGCGCACGTGCAGGAGGCCGGGACCGCTCACGCCGGTGGACGGCGCCAACCCGGGGGGCAGGCGACGCGCGGGAGGTCGGGATGGATTCGGAACCACGCCAAGCGTCATGATCGAGGAAACTCTGGAAGCGTGCACGTCGCTGTCATACCGCAGTTCGGTGGCGGACCCCATCCTACCTCCGGAGGGGGCCCACGACTTCTTCATCTCCCCCGAAAGACGGAGGGCGCGAGCGGCCATTTTCGTCGCACGCGGACGCGCGGCGGGGTAGCACGTCGCGGTTCCCGACGTGGTGGCTGGAGTGAGAAATCGCAGTGAGCCCCCGCCGATCGTCACCGTCCGAGCCCGACGCTGCACCCGTGATTCCGTCCACCTCAGGCCAGCCGAGCACCGAACCATCGCGCGGGTCCGGACCTGAGGTGGCCGAGCGTCCGAACCGGCGCGGGTTGCAGCGGGCCAACACGGCGGTGGCGGGGGTCATAGTCACGGTGCTGGCGCTGGCCCTGGCCGCCATGTGGCAGAGCCGGCGGGCCGCCGATCTGCAAGCCTCGGCGGAGCGCAGCCGGCAGCGGGCCGAGCAGGCCGAGTCCCAGGCCCTCCAGGACCTTTGGCGCGCCCTGGTTGCCGAGGCGCGCGCGACGCGGCTCGGGCAATCGCTCGGACGCCGCGAGGAGGGCTTGGAAACCATCCGCCGCGCCGCCGCGATTGCGTCGTCCGCGGATCTTCGCAACGAGGCGATCGCCACCCTGGCGCTGCCTGATTTCCGCATCGAATCCCGCGTTCCGATCGACGGGTCGATGCGGTCGATCACCTTCGACGACACCCTCGGGCTCAGCGCGGTGGCCCTCACCAATGGCAGCGTGCTGGTCCGACGGACCGTGGACGGGACCGAGGTTCATCGTCTGGTCCGGGCGGCGGCCGGCGTGCCTGAGGCGCACGGGGTGCCCGTCAACCTGACCTTCGCGCCCGACAGCCGCGCGTTGTCGGTGCGCTACGCGCGGGGTGCGCTGGCGGTGTTCGACCTGACCACAGGCCAGGTGCGGTTCACCCGCGACACGGACACCGCCCGGCGCCCGGCGAGCCGCGGGCTTTTCAGCAGCGACAGCCGGCACCTGGTGGCCCCGGTGTTCACGCCCGACGGCTTCGAAGTGATGGACGCGGTGACGGGCGCGACGGTGGCGCACTTTCCCAAGATCAGTTCGTACCACCATGCGGCCGTCCGACCGGGCACCAACCAGTTCGTCGCCTACTCCGAGGGCGTCGTCTACCTGATCGACTGGGACCGGCGTGCCGTGGTGCTCGAGCATCCTTATCCCGACGGGTCGCGGGTCATGGCCTGGAACCGTGACGGCACGCGTCTGGCCATCGGCGGAGGCGCGCCACGGGTCCAGGTGCTCGAGCTTGCCTCGCGTCGCGTCGTCGAACTGAGCGGTCACAAGGGCGATGTCTTCGACCTCCACTTCGACGCCACCGGCGACCGCCTCGCCGCCATCACCTCCGGGAGTGCAACGCGGATCTGGGACCTCCGGGACGGGCAGGCGGTGGCCACGTCCGAGGACCGACGCCTGGCGCGTTGGGGAGCCAACGGGCTGACGGGTTGGGTGGTCCCGCAGCGCCATCTCGAAGTGCGCCGCGAAGCGAATAATCCCAGCTTCGTCACGCTCCGCGCTTCACCCACCGATTCCGACGGCTCCACCATGGATGTCAGTCCGGATGGCGCCTGGGCGGCGACCCTGGGCGAACCGGACGCGGTTCTGTTATGGGACCTTTCCGGGCGTCGGCACCCGGCGCGGGTCGTCCTCACCAATCTTCAATCCCTCTGTTTTCATCCCCGGCAGCCATCGCTGGTCGTGCTTCGCGACTACGGCATCGAGGAACACCGGTTGCGAGACACCGCTGACGGACAGCCCGGTTTCGAAGGCGCTCCGGTGCTCGTGCCGGCGCCATCGGGAAAGCGGCCGGACCTCGTCACCGCCTCGGCCGACGGTGGGACGCGCGCGTACGTCGAGCGTTCCTCCGGATCGATCTGGGTCGAGAACATGGCCGCGCGTACGGCCCCCGTGCGTCTGGAAAAGATCCTGCACAGCAGCGTGCTGCGCAGTTCGGGCAGCGCCCATGGCACGGGCAGTCTGGCCTTGAGTCCCAACGGACGCTGGCTGGTGGTGGCGGCGGACGGTGGTTGGGGCGCTTATCTCTTTGATGCGCGGACCGGCCAGCCCGTGCGCGAAGTGGATCCGAACACGGGTGGGGTGCAGTTCAGTTTGGACGGCCGCTGGCTCGTGCTTGCCGCGGCGCCGTACTGCCGCGTCTTCCGCACTGCGGACTGGTCGGTGGCCTGGACCAAGCCGATGGACGCGGATCGCCCGAGCTACACCGGTTCGGCGGCCTTTTCGCCCGACGGTTCGCAGGTGGCCTGCGTGTTGTCGGCGAATCAGGTGACCCTCGCCATGGTAAGCGACGGTCGTGAACTCGCGCTCCTGGAATCGCCGGAGGGCGCGATCATCACACGCGCCCGGTGGACGCCGGACGGGAGCCGCCTCGTGCTCGCCACGCGTGAGAACTATCTCAACATCTGGCAGCCGGTCGCGTTGAACCGTGAGCTGGCGTCGCTCGGCCTCGCCTGGGACGCCCCGTTCAAGGCGCTATCGCGCGATCCAATGGCTGCCGTGTCCCCGGCGCGGCCCTCGCACGAGTGGATGGTCCCGACGCTGTTCATCTGCGCGGCGGCGGTGGCGGGCGTCGCGTTGGTCGCGCTGCGCCATCACCGCCTATTGGTCGATGAGTTCGCGCAGGCCGAGGCGCTGGCGCATCGGCGGGAGCAGGAGTTGCACATGGAACGTGAGCTCGGCGACCTGAAGAGCCGCTTCGTGGCCATGGTCTCCCACGAGTTCCGCACACCGCTCGGCATTACCATGTCGGCCGTCGAACTCCTGCGGCATCACCTCGAGCTTCTGCCCGAGACCAAACGCCAGGAACTGCTCACGGATATCTTCGAGTCGACCCGGCACATGGCCGGTCTCATGGAGCAGGTGCTGCTGCTGGGTCGCTTCGAGGCCGGCAAGCTCGCCTTCCGTCCGGTCCGCACGGATCTCGCGGCGCTGGGTCACAAGCTGGTCGACGAGTCGCTTTCGGCCACCCACCACCGTTGTCCGATCCGGCTGGTCGTCGAACCTGCCGCGCTCGGCGAAGGTGCGGTGGATGAATCCCTGTTACGTCATATGATCGGCAATCTGCTGTCCAACGCCGTCAAGTACTCGCCCGCCGGTTCACCGGTGGATCTGACGATGGCGCGGGAGCAAGCCTCCGCCGTGTTCGCGGTGTGCGACCGCGGCATTGGGATTCCGGAGGCGGATCTGGCGAAGCTGTTCCAAGCGTTTCATCGCGGTGGGAATGTGGGCGAGACGCAGGGCACCGGATTGGGTCTGGTTATTGTGAAGCGTTGTGTCGACCTCCATGGCGGCACCATCCGTGTGGACTCGGTGCCGGGGCAGGGGACGACCTTCACGGTGCGCCTGCCCGCCTTCGCGATAGAGGGTGCTCCGTGACGGCGGCGGCTACGACGCCGTAGCCGCGAGCGTGGAGCTCGCGCCGACTGGCTTTGGCAAAGGGAGTCGCTGGAGCGGGCGAGCGCCGCCGGGACGGCGGCGGCTACGACGAAGGTCGCCGCGAGCGTCAGCTCGCGCTGACTG
>CAZYJB010000173.1:0-7495 GCA_964647675.1 uncultured Verrucomicrobiota bacterium
GCTGGCCGATGGCCTCCATCTTTTGAGCCTGCCGCAGATCGTCACCGAGGCGCCGTCGCTCCGTGACGTCCGCCTGCACCACCGCGGCGAGGATCACAGCGCCCGACTCATCGCGCACCGGGATGATGTTCGCCTCGACCAGCCGGCGGGTCCGGCCTTCGCCGAGCAGCGTGAGTTCGAGACCGCGCACCTCCTCGCCGGTGCGCGCACGGGACCACGCCTCGCGCACCGCTTCGCGGTTCTCTGCGGCATACAGTGCGGGGAGCAGGGAACCGACGATCTCGCCCGGCTCCGCGCCCAAGGCCACCAGCGCAGCGCGGTTGGCGTCCAGGACGATACCTTCGACGGACACCAGGAATCCGTGGTCGTTAAGGGTGTCGAAGAACTGCCGGAAACGGGTCTCGCTTTCGCGCAGGGCGCGTTCAGCGCGCGTGCGTTCGACCTCCTGACGCAGATGGTCGAGCCCGAACGAAAGTTCGAGCGACGCCTGTTCCAGCAGGCTGATCTCGCCCTGACTCAGGGGCTCGCTCTCGGCCGCCCGGACGAAGAGCACGCCGTGGATGTGGCCGGCGATGCGCAAGGGCACGGCGGCCGCGGCGAGACGTTCCGTGCGCGAGGCGTCGGGGGAGCGGACCCAGCCGAGGGCGGCGCGTCCATCGCTCAAGGCGAGGCGGCCCACTTCGCTCCAGCCTTCGGGCGGCTCATGGGGCGACGGGAGCATGCGGTCGCGATGCGCATGGCAGACAAGTTCAGCGGAGGTCGCGTCGAGGAAGCCGATCACCGCCGCGTGGAAGGGACCGTGGTCGACCAGCGCCTCGCACACGCGCCGGTGGAGGTCAGCCGCGTGTTCGACCCGGACCACGGCATGGTTGACCAGCCCGAGGCACGCGTGGAGCAGCGTGAGCCGCTGGATCTCCGCTTCGCGCCGCTTCTGCACCGTGATGTCCCAGGCAATGATCGAGATGTGGGTCGTGTTCCCTTGTCGGTCGCGAACCGGCGAGATCAGGCAGTCGAACCACTCGTCTCCGTGCCGTTCCTCCACCCGCATCGGTGAGTCCCCCTCGAGGCCGCGCTGGATGAGGTGCTGGAGGCGCGCGGAGGCGTCGGCGGGGAGCAAGGGCCAGAGCGGCCGTCCGAGGAGCTCGTCCAGCGGTCGCCGGAGCGTTTGCGCGACCGTGCGGCTGGCGTCGAGGATGTCTCCCGCGCGACTGATCAGGAGGGAAAAACTGTTGGGTGTCTCCATCAACGCGCGCCTTGGCCTCGCTCTGCCGCAGCCGATCCTCGGCCCGACGCCGTTCCTGAATCACCGCGGCGAGCAGCAATCCGGCGAGTCCGACCACCAAGATGAAGGTATGGACCCCGGTGACCTGCCGCAGGACGGCAGCCGGATGCGGCGCGGCGACGGGTGCAGGATGGGCGCAGGTGTGGGCTGTGAAGACGAGTGCCACGATCAGGGTCGCCAGCGAAACACCGCGCGCTCCGAATCGGATGGCGGCCCAGCCGACCAGGGGAAGCACGAGGTAGGTGAGGCGCATCCCGCCCTGCCACTCCCAGTGGATGGTGATTTGCGCGACGCCAAGGATCAGGAGGCCGAGGACGACGGCCTCGACAAGTTGGTGTCGGGAGGGCGTTTCCCCGAGCGGGCAGCGTCCCCGCGCCCAGGCCAGCATGAGGGGCGCGATGAGCACCACGCCCGCGGCGCACGCCGACCACCACAGCAGCCAGAGCACGGTCCAGGACGTCTGTCCGCCGGCCGCCGTGGAAGCGAGGGAACCGAGGCAGGCGCTGAGCGCCGTGCTTCCGAGGCCACCCAGCCCGATGACCCCCAGCACCTCGCGCACCGTGTCGCCGGTGGGCAGGGGCGAAATCCAGCGGCGGATCATCCAGCTCCCCAGCACGGCTTCGAGGGTGTTGATGCCGACGAACAGGACGGCAGTGGAAAGCGACTGGCCGTGCACCAGGTCGAACGCCAGGTTGGACACGCAGGCGGTGGCGATCAGGGCCACACGCCTGGTGGCAGGAACGATCAGCAGACCCGCGAGGTAGAGTCCGCTGGGCAGCCAGAAGGTGACGAAGTTGATGGCCGGAATCGAAAGCAGGCTGCCCAGCCAGGCGAGGACCCAGTAAGCGGCCCCGAACGCGAGCAGTCCATTCCAGGTGGCGAGCACGGAACTCGATCGCGGGTCGGGATTCACACGGAGCTGGTGGCCGGCGGTAACTGCAACCTTGGGTGCCGCGCATGGTGATGGTTTTGCAGTCCGCATCAAGCCGCCGGTTCCAGACCGACGTTCATGGGGCGCTCCCGTTGCCACGTTCCGGACGGCGGGGTAGAGTCGCACCATGGTGATTCGTCGAGGGCGGTATCTCGCCGCGCGAGCAGTTTGGTCGTTGTTTCTGGCGTCCGTGGGAATGCCGGGGGTCGCCCAGGCCGCGGCGGTTTTCGGTCTCGAGTCGGTCTGGCGCTATCACAAGGCCACCCAGGACCCGAGCCCGGGTCAGCCGGGCGGCTGGCGGGCGCCGGACTTCGCGGACGCGGCATGGACGACGGGGCCCGCGCCCTTTTCTTACGGCGAAGGCCTTGCCGGCACGGAGTTGGCGGACATGCGCGGCGGTTATCCCGGCGTCCACCTCCGCAAGACTTTCGTCATTCCCGACCCGGCAGCCCTCAGCGCCCTGCGCGTGAGGGTCGTGAGCGACGACGGTTTTGTGGCGTGGATCAATGGTCACGAGGTTCTGCGCTTCAACGTGCCGGGCGGCGATCCGGCATGGGACGGACTCTCCCTCGGCGCACTGAGCGAGCCGCTGCCCCTCGAGACCTACGAGCTTCCCGGGTTCCGCGACTGGCTGGTGGCCGGCACCAACGTGATTGCCGTTCACGCGATGAACACGTCGCTGGCCAACAGCAGCGACTTCGTCTTCATGATGGAAATGGAGGCCGAAATCGATGAGGCGCCGCCCCTCGTGTCGTCCGCCTCCCCGGCCAATGGCGCCCGCGTGCGTGATCTCAGCCAGTGGACCGTCGTTTTCGACGAACCGGTCACCGGGGTGGACGCCTCCGACCTGTTGGTGAACGGCAGCCCGGCCACGCGGGTGTCGGCGTTCGGACCCGATCAATACGTGTTCGAGTTCAACCCGCAGGCCCCGGGGGACGTGGTCATCACGTGGGACTCCTCGGCCGACATCCGCGATCTGTCGGCGCGCGGGAATCGGTTCGCCGGCGGCACCTGGAGCGTGGTGGTCGATCCCAACCTGCCGCCGCCGGGGATCACCCTGAGCGAGTTCATGGCGGACAACGACGAGACGCTCAACGATGCGGACGGCGACGCCTCGGACTGGATTGAAATCGCCAACACCTCCGAGCAGGCGGTGGACCTCGCCGGCTGGGGGCTCACCGACGACCCGGCGGCGCCCTTTGCCTGGCGGTTCCCGGCGGTCTCGGTTCCTCCGCGCGGGTTTCTCGTGGTGTTCGCCTCGGGCAAGAACCGCGCCAACGCGACCGCGCAGCTGCACACCCATTTCCGCCTCGACCGAAGCGGCGGGTATATCGGGCTGTTCCGGCCCGGCGGTGAACCCGCCTCGGTTTTCGAGAGCTATCCAACGCAGGAAGAGGATGTCTCGTATGGACGGTTGTCCACGGACCCTTTGAAGACCGGTTACTTCCCGGAGCCGACGCCCGGGAAGATCAATGCCGAGGGCGGTCCCGGGTTCGGCCCCGCCATTCGTTTCTCGCGCATCGGCGGCACGTTCACCGAGCCCTTCGCGCTCACGTTGTCCGCGGCAACCGCAAACGCCGTGATCCGCTACACCCTGGATGGCGCGCTGCCGACCGAGGCGTCACCCGCTTTCGATCAGCCGCTTTCGATCACGACTTCGACACGTGTCCGCGCGCGGGCCTTCGTCCCGGGCCTGCTGCCGGGTCCGGTGACCGCGGAGTACTACCTCGCGCTCAATCCCTCCGTGGCCGCGTTCACCTCCACGTTGCCTCTCGTCGTCATCCACTCCTTCGGACGCGGCACAGTGCCGGCCAACGGGGAGTATGCGGCCGCGCTGACCCTCCACGAGCCGCGCGGCGGGGTCAGTTCGCTGGCGCAGGCGCCCGACCTGCGCACGCGCATCCGGCTGAACCGCCGGGGTTCCAGTACTCTGGGCAATCCCAAGGCCAACTACAGCGTGGAGTTTCGCGACGAACTCGACGGCTCGCGCGATCTCGAAGTGCTGGGTATGCCCGCGGAATCCGACTGGATCCTCTATGCGCCGAACAATTTCGAGCCGGTGCTGATCCATAATCCGATGGCCTTCCAGATGAGCCGCGAGATCGGGCGCTATGCACCGCGCACGCGTTTCGTGGAGGTCTATGTCATGACCGGGACCGGCGCGCTCTCCACGTCGCAGTACGCCGGTGTCTATGTGCTGATGGAGAAGATCAAGCGTGACGCCAACCGCGTCGACATTCCCAACCTCGAGCCCGAGCACGTACGCGAGCCTGAGATCTCCGGCGGCTACCTGCTCAAGATCGACCGGCTCGATCCCGGCGACGGCGGCTTGTCCGCGGGCGGACAAGGCATGGGCTTCGTGGATCCCAAGGAAGAGGAGTTCGCCTTGCCCCAGCGCGCGCCGCAGCGGGCCTACATCCAGAACTACCTCGATGCCTTCGGCGAGTCACTCTACGCGCCCAACTGGCGGGATCCCGTGCGCGGCTGGCGCGCCTATGTCGACGTTCCATCGTGGGTGGACCATCACCTCATCAACGTCCTCGCCTTCAATGTGGATGCCCTGCGCCTGAGCACCTACTTCTACAAGCCGCGCGGCGGGAAACTCGAGTTCGGCCCGGTCTGGGACTTCGACCGTGCCCTCAATTCGACCGATGGCCGCGATTCCATACCGACGCGCTGGCGCTCGGCGGTGTCCGACCAGGGCACGGATTTCTTCAATTACCCGTGGTGGGAACGGCTCTTCCAGGATCCGGATTTCTGGCAGGCCTGGATCGACCGGTATCAGGACCTGCGCACGACCACCTTCAGCACCAACCGCCTGTTCGGCATGGTGGACGAGTTGACCGGTGAGGTGCGTGCCGCGCAGCCGCGCGAAGCTGCGCGCTGGACCGGCTGCATCTCTCCGCGGGGCAGCTACAGCAACGAGGTGGTGATTCTCAAAAACTGGCTCGCGCGCCGGTTGAACTTCATGGACACGAACTTCCTCGCGCGCCCGTCCCTCGCCGCCTCCGGGGACTTCGCGGCGCCCGGCATGCGCGTCACGCTGACCGGGCCGCCGGGCGCCACGCTCTATTACACGACCGATGGCAGTGATCCGCGGGCACCGGGAGGAGAAGTCGCCGCCACAGCCAAGGTCTACTCGAGTCCCGTTGCCATCGAGTTCACCACCACGGTCCGCGCGCGCGCGCGGAATCTTGCTCATCGCAATCTCACGGGAGCCAACAATCCGCCCATCTCGAGTCCGTGGTCGGGCCTGGTCGAGAAGCGCTTTTCCGATCTGCCCGCCGCGGGGCCGGGAGATCTCGCGATGACCGAAATCCACTACCGACCTTCGCCGCCGAGCGCCGCCGAGCTGGGGATCATCCCGGACGCCACGCGCGCAGATTTCGAGTTCGTCGAGCTGTGGAACCCGGGAACGAACGCCCTCGATCTTTCGCCGCTGCAGTTCGTCGAAGGCGTTTCCTTCCGGTTTTCGGACGCCTTCATCACCGTGCTGGAGCCGAACGAGCGTGCGGTGATCGTCCGCAACCTCGCGGCCTTCCGGATCCGGAACGGGCTCGAGGCAATCATCCTTGGAGAGTTCGCCGATGGCTTGAGTGCGACCGGCGAAGCCTTGCGCGTGACGGATGCGGCCGGCCGCACGGTGATCGACGTGGAGTACCGCGACGAATGGCATCCTGCGACTGACGGACTCGGATTCAGTCTCGTGCCGGCGGACGAGTCGAATGGCGCGCATGTCTGGATCCACCGCAACGATTGGCGGGCCAGCACGCGGCCGGGAGGTTCGCCCGGACAACCGGATCCCGCGGCGCCCAGCGTACCACGCGTGGTGATCAGCGAGGCGTTGACCCACACCGATCCGCCGCAGGTCGACGGGGTGGAACTGCTCAACCTGGAAGCCATCGACGCCGCGATCGGTGGCTGGTACCTCACGGACGATCGTGAGGTCCCGGTCAAATACAGCGTTCCCGCAGGGACCGTGCTGCCGCCCGGGGGACGCCTGTGGATCGACGAGACACAACTTTCGCCCGATCCCAATGCGCCGCGGAGCTTCCTGCTAGATTCCCTCGGCGATTCGATCTGGCTGTTTGCCGCCACATCGGATGGCGCCCTGCTGGGACCTGCCCAGGGATTCAGTTTTGATGCGGCCGCCAACGGGGTTTCGTTCGGGCGCGAGGCAACCTGTGACGGCGCGGAGCTGTTCCTGGCGCAACTGGCCGTGACTCCGGGCGTCGTTAATGCCGGACGCGCCTTGCCGCCCGTGGTGATCTCCGAGGTGCATTATCATCCGCCCGACCTGCAGCTCGGCACGGCCGCCGTGAACGATGCGCGATTCGAGTTCGTCGAGTTGTCCAATCGCAGCGGAACCAACGTGCCTCTCTATGATGCGGTGTACCCGACCAACACCTGGCGCCTGCGCGACGCGGTCACCTACGCGTTTCCTGCCAACACGGTGATGCCGGCGGGAGCGGTGTGGGTGGTGGTGAACTTCGATCCCGCGAACAACCCCGGCACCGCCGCCGCCTTCCGCGCGGCGTTCGCTGTGCCGGAAACCGTTCAGCTTTTCGGCCCGATCGAAGGATCGTTGCCGAACGACACCGCGCGCATCGTGCTGGCGAGGCCCGATGTCCCCGAGCCGGCTACCGCGCCCACTCCCGGGTTCGTCCCGTACATCACCGTGGACGATCTGCGCTACAGCGACCGGCTGCCGTGGCCAACCGCGGCCGACGGCGGCGGTGCGTCGCTTCAGCGTGCGGAATGGGACAGCCCTGGGAACCGCCCGGGCGCCTGGACCTCAGCCCCTCCCACGCCCGGGCGATTGCCGGCGGCGGGTGGCGATCTCGACGGCGACGGCCTGCCCGACGGCTGGGAACTGGCGTATTGCCTCGATCCTGCCACGGCAGCCGATGCGCTCCTGGATCAGGACGCCGATGGCGCCACGGCGCTGGCGGAGTTCGGGATGCACACCGATCCGAATGACGCGGACTCCGTGCTGCGTTGGGGCGCGCTCGAACGTGCGGGTGGCGTGTTGATCCTGCGCTTCGCCGCCGAGCCGGGTGTCGGCTATGTCGTGGAAGGCAGGTCTGCGGCCACCGAAGCGGCGTGGGAAACCGTCGGGACGATTCCTGCGGGTGCCGGCTCGCCGGCCCTGGAGGTGCGCGTCGAGGCAGGGGATGAGGCGCGCCTCTACCGCGTTCGCGTGAACTGAGCAGCGTTATCGCGGCTCAGGAACGGAACAATTGGCCGAGACTGCGTCCGAGGAGCCGGCTGGCGAGGTAGAG
>CAZYJB010000174.1:0-7460 GCA_964647675.1 uncultured Verrucomicrobiota bacterium
GTCGGTGTCCTGATCCAGACCATTGGAGTAGATCTCATTGAACTCGGCGTAGTCGTTGAGCTGATCGTCATCCGTGTCCGAATTGCGTGGGTCGAATCGGAGATTTGCCTCCTGCGCGTCGTTGAGACCGTCGCCGTCCGTGTCCTCAACCGCCGGATCCGAAGTCACGCCGCGAGAACTGACCGTTCCGTCCGCGCCCCGGACCGTCACGATCCAACCGCGCGTCTCGACATGGTCCGCCAAGCCGTCGCCGTCCGAGTCGGTGGTGCCGATCGGCGGGCTTCCAGGGAAGGTGGCGGACGTCGGATCCACGAGCACACCGTTCGAGACGACCTTGGGCGCGAGCGCGGTGCCCGAAAGATCGGTCGCGTTGACCACCGTCACCCGATAGGTGAGTTCGTTCTGCGGGCTGGTGGTGAGAAGAACCGTGCTGGGGTTTTGCCGGTAGAACTCCGCGGCGGTCACGCGGAGAAAGGCCGCCTCGGGATTCACGTTCTCCTGAACGATGACATAATGCTCGGGCTGGATGGCGCTCGCCGACATCGGCTCGCTGAAGGCGACCAGAATCTGGTTGGTCGCGATCGACGCGGCCCCCACCACCCTTGGCGCGGATGCCTCGGCGATCGTCCCGGCGGGCGAGGCGTTGCCGGTAAACAGATTGACGCCCGGCGTCGCCGGCAGGAGGAGGGGGGTGCCACTGAGATTGGACACCTCGAGCCCTCGGATCACGTAGTTCACGCTCGCTTGAGGCGCGGTGGTCAGTTCCACGATCCGGCGTTCGCTCCCAACAAAGACCGCACGCGCAACCTGGAGGTGCTTGGTCACATCACTCAACTCGGAAATCTGGTACGCTGCCGGAGAGAGCACGTCATCGGACATGGGCACCGTGAACGTCACGAGCACGGAGGTCGGACTCAGGGAGGCGACCAGAGCCAGCGAAGGTTGCCCGACGATGCCGTCGAACTGGACCGCGGCGGCAGGGAGGGAGTTACCCACGCGATCCGTCAGCGCGCTGCTCGTCGAAATGCTATAGCGCGCGTTCTGCTGCGGCTTCGTCGTCAACTGAACGATCGTCTTCTGATCGCCGAGGAAAGTCGCCGAGAGGATGTCGAGCTTGCCCACCGGGTTGTTCGAGGCATCGAGCCGGTCGATGAGATAGGTCGACGGCGCCAACGCACTGTCACCCACTGGCCCTGCGAACGTGAGGATGAGATGACCGGCGTCCGTGGGAACCGCCCGCAAGAGTCCCGCCGCGGCAATCCCCTGGAAGGTGCCGGTCTTGCCAGTGGTCGCCAGCGCGTCGCCTGAGAGATCCGTGACGTTGTCCACGGTGATGGTGTAGAGGACGTTGGTCTGCGGGACCGTCGTCAGCGCCACCACCATCGTCAGCGGCCCCTCGAACTCGACGTCGGTCACCATGAGGCTCCGGCCGGCAGGATCCCGGATGGTGTAATGCTGCGGGGCCAGGGCGTTATCCGCCATCGGCTCGTTGAACGCCAACACCACCCGGGTCGATGAAGTCGCGGCAACGCTGACCACCGCGCCCTTGGGATTCCCAGTGAACTTGCGGCCTTCGAAATAGGCCGCCTGCCCCGTGGAATCCTGAACGTTGTTGATCGTGAGCTGATACCCGGTGAGCGCCTGGGGGGTCGTGGTGAGTTCGACGACGTTGTGGAGCGCGCCGAACTTCGCGCTCAGGACGCCGACCTTCGCGCCGGCGTCGCCGTCGATGGAGTAGTTGGAGGGGGCGATGGCGCTGAGTCCCATCAGCCGGTCGTAGATGATGCGGACGGTCGTCTCATTGATCGCGCTGACGCTGTGGGCGCTTGACGCCAGTCGGTAGAATCGATGGGCGTCCACCCGGGCGGCAGAGAATGGACTCTGGGCATTCGGCACGCTGGCCCAGGGGCCGGCCAGGCTGTCCGCCGCTTGCAGGGAGGCGTTCCCGGACCATTCCAGGAGGAGATTGCTTCCGGACAACCGGTAGGTCGTGAAGGAGGTCCGCTGCGGCGCCAGGGTCGAGACAAGCTCGGAACTGCCCGCGTTCTGCCCGACGGTGGCGACGGTGATGGCCTGGCTACGGCCAGCCCCGGCGCCCAATGTCGCCGCTTCCAGCCCTCCGGATGGGATCAACAGCCAAGCAGCAAGAATCCAGGCCGCGGTCCACCCCACTGGCTGGCGCTCGGACTTGGGGCCTCGTTCCGGCATGGCCAGAAACGGACAAAAAAGGGTCCTCATAATCATGAATCGCTCCTCCTCGGAATCATCTCTCTCTGTGCTGACGAAACAAACCTGAGTACTCACTCCCGGGATCGCAAGCTGCATTTCCGAAGACGGCGTCAATCTGGCTGAAGGCCCTTCACCGTCGCGCCTCAACTCTCACGTGGGGCGACGTCCCGCGGGGCGACAGACCAGAGCTAGATGGCCCTAGGTTTGGAGGTGGCCATTTTTTCGACTCACTTGTCACGATCGGCGCCCAGGGCCAGATGGCCCCGGGTATGTCCCGGGGCCGCGACGTTGCGTCCTGGAGGGACGCAGGGGGAACTGCGTCATCTGTAGATCCGATCCTCACCCGAAAGGCGCCGAATGCCCTCCGCAGATATCACAGATTGGCGCAGATGACCGCGGTGGGCACCTGTAAGACGAGACCGTTGGGAGCAAAGCCCCGGGGTTGCTTGCGGTGCGCTCCACCTCTCCTTGAAGGGGGCGGCACCGACAGTCACCGCCTGCCTCCACGAGACGACTGAGAACTCAGTCGATAAGAATGCCAGATATCTCCTCTGCATTACTTAGCGCCTTCGCATGAGTTCCCTCTGATCACCCGGTGCTCGGGTATGGGCTGCGACGAATCGAGCACGCGGCTCGTGCATGGGACGAGGCGGGTCGCGCAACGACCGGCGCCTCACATCGACGGCGTCATGACCGCGATGAGCCGGCTCGGCCAGGCCTCGCCCTACCTACGGGAGGATGTGACGGGAAAGGTGGGGCGCCACGTCCCGGTGGCGCCGGCGGAAAAGTGCTTGCCACGGCCGGGCCGCTGGCGGAGTACGTGCCGGGCAGTTGCCCGGGCCCATAGCTCAGCGGTTAGAGCAGGGGACTCATAATTCGAAGCGGGGGTTTTTGGCTAATTTGGACTCCTTGGGACAGTTCAGGACATCGTGCTGGTAGCCAGCGGCTTGTGGCGCATTTCGGGTGGACGGGACTGGACGCGTCGAGACGGATTTCCAGGCAACCGGTATCAGATACGGTATCAGATTTCGCCCGACTCCGGCCCCCGCGTCTGGTCTGAAGCATCTACGAAGATCGCTCCCAGCCTCACGTGGACAGGCGCTGGGACCCGGAGAGCAACCACCCCTTATCCCGGATTCGATGCCACCGTGGTTGGCCCGATCCCGCACCTTAGTCTCGCGCCCGGGCGGTAGCCCCAGGTATGCCCCCCCCTTTCGACTTGCCCGCGGCCAAGTGCAGTGGTAGCGCCGATCCCGACCAATGTAGCTCTTTGACATTGCGATAAGGGTACGGACCGCATTGGCAGGATCACGGGATGATGTCCCGGGGTCCTATTCACCTCGTCACACCGGTGGCGGGGATGTAACGGCCGAAGATCGGGATTCGCCATTCGCGCCGTCGCGAATGCCTTGTTGTTGCGAATGCCCGACCGCTTCGATCAGCCCGGGTAGTGATGCCACGGGCGGCTGACCGTATGTGGCCAAGATTGCCGCCCAAAGAAAGCGGCGTTTTCTGGTCGGAGCGTGGTTTCAAACAACAGAACATGAGTGCAACAGCTCATCCTGTCGTCTCCGAAAAGGAGTTCTACTCCGTTTCGGAAGTGGCCGCGAAGTTCGGTATCAGCCAGAAGTCCGTCTATCGGCTTCTAGATCGAGGCCTGTTGAAGGCGTCTTCGGCCTTGCGGAAGAAGATGATCCCTAAGGCGTCGATCGTCCAGTTCATCGCCACCTCTTTCAACGGAGGGCTGCGATGAGCAGGAAAGCAGCCGAGAAGGCGAACTCGCGGGCATCCCGCACCATCAGAAAGCCTGATCGCACTCCACCCAAGTCTGCATCGAAGGCCAAGGGAGATGGAAAGCCGGCCAAAGCCGGCATTGCATTGACCGCAGCCGAAGAGAAAAGGCTTGGTCAGCTGGAAACCGCGATTGGGTCAGGGTTGACCTCGTTCGTGGAAGTCGGCCGTGCGTTGCGTCAAATCAACGCCGACCGCCTTTATCGACGAGACAACGCGACCTTCGAGGATTACTGCGCGCAGAAGTGGGGTTTGAGCCGCCAACACGGCTACCGCCTCATCAAGGCAGCAGACTCCTTCGATTTGTTGCAGTCGAAGCTTCCGAAAGGAGCGCTTCTTCCGGGCAACGAGTCGCAACTGCGTCCGCTAGAGCACCTCAACCCCAAGCAGGCGGTGAAGGCCTGGGAACAGGCCCTCAAAGACAGCCTCGGGGTGAAGGTGACCGCGGAAGTGGTCGAGAAGGCCGTGCGAGAGCTTGATGGCTCGTCCAAGCCGCACAAGCCAGCAGCCCGAAAGACGGTGCGGGCCAACGTACCGACGAAGACCGTTGCGAAAATCGTCGAAGTCGCGCAGAGCGTCCTCAAGAAGCCAAATGCTTCCTCGGATGAACTTCGCAAAGTCCTGGAGAAGATCCGGGATCGGCTGAAGCGGTTGACCAACGGAACAGCCCCGTAAGGGGCTTTGGGGCATCGGGAGCAATCCTGGTGCCCCTCCTTCTTTTCCACGGTCCTCCAAAGCGCCAGCCGGGATCAGAGCCGGACCGCCTGTCACCAATTGGAGACATCCGCCGCACCAGGCTCTGTGCAGTGACGATTATTTTTCACCAGGTGAAGAATAATTGTCATTGCCCAAGGCTCGCCCTTTATGGCCGCCGAGCGCATCATGGCCGGGGAAACAGCGACGCGAACATCGAGCGTTAACCGGCGAACGTACAGATCTGCTATGCCGCGACCCAAACAGCGACGGGGGATCTCTTCTGAACCGGAAACAGAGCCGCTCAGGAAGATCAACATCCCGGAGGACCCCCTGCCCGCCTCCACCTCCGCTCCGATTGATTCCAAGCACCTTGAGCTGAACTCGGTCGTCAAGACGGCTGCGAAGGCTGCACTCGACGCCATCGCAAAGGTGGATTTCGAGGACCTGGCTCATACCGGTATTACTCGATTGCTGCTGCGGTGCATCGACGAGGGTGCGGCGGAAGCACTGAGGAACCGCCTCGGGATACCGCCTTCGGTACGCGCACGCGCCAAGGATTCCGGGCCACGACCGCCGGATCGCTTGGTAACCATTGATCTCCATCGGTTCCTCCCCCAGACCTTCAACGATTTGTTGGGCGATGTGGCGGAAGGGGAATTCGCAAGTCTTCCCGTCCCCAACAAACTCGTCACGGAATTGCAGCAGTTCGTTTCCACCTTCCGAGACGCTCGGGTGGTTCGGATTCAGCTGGACGATCCACGGGAAGCGCCGGACCCAAGTTCGGAGCCGAATCGCCGTTGCGTCGACGCTGCCCACAAGGCCCTCGTCGGCGCAGGGCAGCGGATGCTCGAAGTCATCTCCGACAACCCCATCCATCAAGTGCGCATCGAACCAGGAGCCAACCCCATGAAGCCTCTGAGCTTCACCATCGACGCAGAGAGCGTCGAATTGCTGCCTCGTGCCCAGCGCGCCCTTTGTGCCTTGGCCCTCCTAATGCCCAAGGGGCCGGTGGACTGCAAGGAGTTCATGAGGCTTTACGGTGGAGATGACAGCGACGCCCGAAGGGACTTCCATACGGTCGTCCGCGTCCTCAGCCCACTGCTGCCACGAATGGACTGGGAAGCTGCGAAGGGGATTCGCCGGTTCAGTGGCGTACAGATCCGCACAGATGCCTCCGCCGCCCAACTGACGAAGTTCCTCGAAGAACACCGCAAGGCTCCCCAGTAGACTGGGGCTTCCAAGACGATACTCGGTTCCTGGTGTCGTTTTTCGTCGTCGCACTGTCGTCTTTTGTCGTCTTTTGGCCTTCCAGTAGGGGCTTCAAAAGTCTTCGGTCCTCTTTCCACCCCAGCCTCAGCAGCTGGGGTAAACTGACCCTAGATCGCCGAACCGTATCCACGCTCCGAGGCATGGGCCTTGGACTGGAACACTCGCACGCCAACTGCGGCGGGTGAAGGTGAAGAGGCGCTGCCGCCGCCGGGAGAACTCCTGGCAACGACGCAGCTGCCTCTCGGCGACATGATCGCACCCCTCGAAGGGGCATGTGAATCCGCGGGGAAGACCCGCGTTCAAGGAGACAGTATGATTTGGAACTCAGATGCCTGCATAGGCACACAGCCCGATGTCAGTACGGCAACAACCCCGGCGACCTCGGCATACATGCAGCGAAGCGTTCGCGCCGTCTGCGTGGACTTTATGGACTTGGGAACGGTCGAGACAAAGTGGGGTCCGAAGCACCAGGTGAAACTGGTGTTCGAGACCGAGGATCGCAAGGCCAACGGCTTTCCCCGTACGGCCACCAGAACGCACACCCTTTCGTATTGGGAGAAGGCTCCACTTCGCCGCGATCTTGAGTCGTGGCGAGGGCGCCCTCTCACGGCAAGCCAGATCCAACGGGGAATCAGGCTGTCGAGCCTCGTTGGCCGGGACTGCGAGTTGGAGGTCTGCGACGCCCTCTCCTCCAAGGGTTATCCCTACCTCAAGGTAGTTTCGATTCGAAAGAGCGAGCACGCCCCACTGGCCGTGTCGGGCAGCTACCGACGATGGGACTCGCGACCCGGCGAAATGTCCGCACCCCAAGGACCAACGTGCTCCAGCATGGCATCCGATGCGTTTGCTGATGACGACATGGAATCAAGGCTTTCACAGCAGGCCGAGAAGATGCTCGCAACCCACGAAACGGCAAAGGAGGGGCGCGATGAATAGTCAACCCGTCGTCCAGAAATGTGGTCAGGAACGGAGCACTGCTCCTCGCACCGGTGATGTCCTGCTCAACGGCACCCCACTGGCCAAACCCAGCTCGATGCCGCTGGATCTCAAAAGCATCATCTCCGATCTGCGAGTGCGTTGCCCGTTGCCCGTTCTCATGCGGCGAATGGGGCTGGCGAAGCATGCGAAGGCAAATTGTCGTTCCCCGTTCCGCGAGGATGCCAAACCCTCGTGGGGTATTTTTCAGCGAGACGGTCGTTGGTTCTGGAAGGACTTCGGCACCGATGAAGCCGGTGACGAGATCGACTTCATCGTCCGTGCACGCGAGCTACAGCACAGGAAGCACGCCCGGACACTCGCGGTGGCGTATTGGAACCGAGTCGCCGATGGAACAGCTGCCGCTACGGAAACAAAGGGCGCAGCGATCCAACCAAGTGCTCGCAGCAAGCCGAACACTACTGGGTTCCACGCCGGCACGCCGGATCAGATCGCCCGATTGGCGGTGTTGCGCGACATCAGCACCGACGCGCTCGAAC
>CAZYJB010000175.1:0-7456 GCA_964647675.1 uncultured Verrucomicrobiota bacterium
GCGGGTCATCTCCCGACCGAGCGCCGAACCGGCGGCGCGTTTCCTTCGCCGTTCGCCTTCCGGCGCCACGGCCAGAGCGGGCTCGAGGTCAGCGAACTGTTCGCGCGTACGGCGCAGCACGCCGATTCGCTGGCGGTCATCCGCTCGATGAAGGCGAACCTGCCCAATCATGAGCCGTCGCTCATGCTGATGAACTGCGGCGACTCGGTGCAAAGCCGGCCGAGCGTCGGTTCGTGGATCACCTACGGCCTGGGCAGCGAAAACCAGAATCTCCCCGGATTCATGGTGCTTTGTCCCAAGGGACTTCCGGTGAAGGAATACGAGAACTGGCAGTCGGGGTTCCTGCCCGGTGCGTTTCAGGGGACGTTCATCGACACGGCGAACCCCGATCCCGGCCTATGGATCGACAACATCCGCAGCCAGCACGCCACGCGCGCGCAGCAACGGCGGCAGTTGAACTTCCTGCAACGGCGCAATGCGGAGCATCGCGCGCAGCGGGACGCGGATCCGGCTCTGGAGGCGCGACTGCAGTCGTTCGAGCTGGCGTACCGCATGCAGATGGAGGCGACGGAAGCCTTCGATCTCTCCCGCGAGCCGGACTTGATGCGCGAGCTCTACGGGCGAACGGTCCACGGCAACCAGACCCTGATCGCGCGCCGGCTGCTGGAGCGCGGCGTGCGCTATGTGCAGTTGTGGCATGGCGCGGGTCAGCCGTGGGACAGTCACGCCGACCTCGAGAAGGAACATCGCCGGTTGGCGGGCGAGATCGACCAGCCGATCGCCGCGCTGCTCACGGATCTCAAGGCCCGCGGCTTGTTCGAGGACACCCTGGTCATCTGGGGCGGCGAATTCGGGCGCACGCCGACGACCGAAGGCAGCAATGGACGCGATCACAATCCGTACGGCTTCACCCTCTGGCTGGCCGGCGGCGGGGCGCGTGGTGGCCATGTCCATGGGGCCACCGATGAATTCGGGTTCCAGGCGGTGGACGGCGTGGTGCACGTGCACGACCTCCACGCCACGCTTCTGCACCTGCTCGGTTTCGATCACGAACGATTCACCTACCGATACGCCGGGCGCGATTTCCGGCTCACCGATGTGCACGGGCGGGTGGTGAACGAAGTGCTCGCCTGATCGATTCGGCTCAAAGAAGCCGTGGCCGGATCGCGAAGGCTTCAGCCGGGTTGGTCACGAGCAGGCGGTTCCAATCCGCGGCGTCGATTCCAGCCTTCTCCAGGTCCCCGCGCGCGCGCTCGAACAACGACCGGTAGGGCTGCGGATTACCGTTGCCGAAAAGCTTCAACGGAGAGCCCGTGGCGGCCTCGCCGTCGACCGCCCAGCCGTCGTCGTGGGAGAGCAGCACCCGATGCAACAACCCCTCCTTCTTCAGCGCCAGGACGAGGTTCACGTACCGCTCGGGATTGCGGTGCGCGAGGCTGTAGCCATCCAGGCTGATCCAGACCCCGCGCCGTGCCAGTTCGATCTGAACGGGCCCCGCGTCGTTTTGGGCGTGAACCCAGACCATCGCCGATGGGGCCAACCCCTGGCCGGTGATGATCTCGAGCTCGTCGCGCGCCGCGTCCCCGTCGCCGGTGTGCATGGCCAGGGTCAGCCCGGTCTCACGATGGACGCGGCAGGCGGCGCGCAGCAGCTTCCGGTGATGGTCCGGCAGCCGGCCGTTGCCCGTGCCGAGCTTCACGAAACCGGGTCGGATGCCGGTGCCCTCGATCCCGTCGCGTCCCTCGCGCAGCCAGCGTGCTGCGAGGGCATCCTCTGATTCCGTGAAGGCATGCCGCGGCAGGAAGCGATCTCCGGCGGCGCCGTAATAGCCCGTATTGGTGACGATTTGCAGCGAGGTCGCTTCGCTCAGTCGGCGCAGCAAGAGGACGTCGCGGCCGATGTGGGCCGGGGTGCATTCGAACAGCGAGCGAACGCCCCGGCGCCGCAGGTCGGCGAGGTGCGGACGAATCGTTTCCACCGCGGCGTCGCGCTCGTATCGCGGGGCGGGAAGCTTTTCCGCCCCGAGGAAATCCGTGGTGACGTGCTCGTGCGACAGCGTGAGACCCAGCTCGGAGGCCGGCACGGGACCGGTGACAGTCATGACCACCGGACCGGGAGATTCGGCAGCGCAGGCGGGACGACCTTGGGGGAGGAAGCCGGAAGCGAGCGCGAGTCCGCCGAGGGCGCCGAGGGCGCCGATCCGGACCGCCGCCTCCCGGCGTGAGCATGGCAACGATCGCGGGTTCATGACGCGAGCGTAGCGGGGAGGGGGAGGGATGTCATCCGGCCTGGAGGTTGGGCCCGCCGCATTGCGGTTTGCCGCGTGGAAGGTCATCCTTGCGGCATGAATCGGACCATCGACGACCTGAACACGGAGCTGGAGACCATCCGGCACTCGCCCAACAACGGCGGGCGGCTGGAGGCCATCGTGATCCGGCCGTCCCGGGGCGAGCGCCAGGAACTCGAGTCCTGCCGTCTTGAGGTGGGGATTGGCGCGGTGGGTGACTGCTGGGCGGCCCAGCATCCGGAGGCGGCGACGCCCGCCCTGGCGGGCATGGAAGCGCCCGAGGTATCGGCCACACAACTGACCCTGATGAATTCCCGTGCGGCCGACGCCATCGCCGGAAGTCGCGATCGCTGGCCGCTGGCCGGTGACCAGTTGTATGTCGATTTC
The DNA here is from genome assembly GCA_964647675.1 of uncultured Verrucomicrobiota bacterium. GTDB lineage: Bacteria > Verrucomicrobiota > Verrucomicrobiia > Limisphaerales > CAIMTB01 > CAIMTB01. The sequence goes on from CAZYJB010000175.1 coordinate 2,675, forward strand.
GACCTGAGCCGCACGAATCTGCAGCCCGGAGATCGGCTGCGCCTTGGCCAGGCCGTGCTCGAGGTCGCCGACCATCCGCACACGGGTTGCCGCAAGTTTGCGGAGCGCTTTGGCGCGGCGGCGCTGGCCTGGGTGAACTCCGAAGAGGGCAAGCAACTGCATCTGCGCGGCATTTACGTGCGCGTTCTGCGGGGGGGCGAAGTGAAAGTGGGCGACCACATCCAGAAGCTGGGCGACCGAAAGTTTTGACTCCACGGGCGCGTGGCCTAGCCTCGGGCCGTCAACCACCCAACGCCGCGGCCGCGGCGTCAGCATCTGTTTATCATGAGAATTGGCATCAACTCGTTCCTGTTTGTCTCTCCCTTCGTCACCGCCAGCACCCGGTTGTTCCCGAAGTTCAAGAAGTGGGGGTTCGACACGGTGGAATTGCCGATCGAGGCGCCCGAACACATCGATCCGGCCAAAGTCAGGGCGGCCGCGGACAAGGCCGGGCTCGCCATTGGAAGCGTGTGCGCGTGCATGGGGCCGGGTCGCGATTTCCGCGGCACGCCCGAGGAGCAGGCGACCGCCATGATCTACTGCAAGACGCTCATCGACCAGATGGTGGTCCTGGGCTGCCCGTCCCTCATTGGTCCTGTCTACAGCGTGGTCGGTCGGGCCGATGCCGAGACGCCCGAAGCGCAGAAGGCGCAATGGGCGCTCGTGGTGAAGAACCTCAAGGAGCTGGCGAAATACGCGGAGTCGAAAGGTGTGCAGATTTGCGTGGAGCCGCTTAACCGGTTCGAGACCGATTTCCTGAACACCTGCGACCAGGGCCTGAAGCTGATCAAGGCGGTGGGAAGCCCGGCGTTGAAGCTGCACCTCGACACGTTCCACATGAACATCGAGGAGAAGAATCAGGCCGCCGCGATCATGAAGGCCGGCCCGCTGCTCGCCCATTTCCACGCCTGCGGCAGCGACCGCGGCACGCCCGGCAACGATCACATCGACTGGAAACCGATCCTCGCGGCTCTGAAGAAGGTGAAGTACAAGGGCGACCTGGTGATCGAGAGCTTCACCACCGACGTCAAGGTGATCGCCCGCGCCGCCGCCATCTGGCGCCGCATGGAGCCCACCCGAGACGAAATCGCCACCAAGGGCATCCGCTTTCTGAAGAAGGCGCTCCGCTAGGCGCCGCCGCCCGTTCCCGCGGGCGCCTGCGCGATCGCACCGGGGCCGCACCCGGCCCGCCAACCCCCAGACGCCATGTCCCTTCATCCCGCGACCTCCCACATTGAAAGCGTTCGCACCCTCGATGTCCTCGGCGCCCCTGCGCGGATCCTGCTCGACGGGCACCAGACCCACGGGGCCTTCGCGTTGATCGAGTTGGTCGGGCAGCCCGGCGACGCGGTGCCGCCGCACGTCCATCGCAACGAAGAGGAGACGTTCCACGTCGTGGAAGGCGAGCTCGAGATCTGGTGCGACGGGCATACCGTGCGCCTGCGCGCCGGGGATACCTTCTTCGCACCCCGACATCGCCCCCACTCGCCGAAATTCGTGGGGTCCGGACCCGGCCGCGTGCTGGTCACCCTCACGCCGGCAGGTTTCGAGCGCGCGTTCCGGGAGATGGATTCGCTGGCGGCCGGGGGGCCGCCGGACATGGCGGTCGTGACCGACCTCCTCAAACGCTACGGCTGCGAGTTTCTGCCGCCGCCGGCCTGACGTCGACCCGAGTTCCGACCCCTCACCGCGAAGGCACGAAGAGCACGAAGGAGGAAGCTTCGGAACGGCATGGGTGTTGATGTCCCGGTAGCGGACTCTCGAATCGGCTTCCCTCCCGGATCTCTTCGTGTTCTTCGCTCCTTCGTGGTTCAACCCACTCTTCGGTCATTCGCCACTCGGGGACCTGCGATTAACGCGGCGGATTGATTTCCGTCGGAGAATCCGTCTCCCTTCTTCGTCCCGGAAACCGCCCTGCCACCCATGAGCACCCACCTCACCGCTCCGCCGTCCTCCGTGGCCGGCGAATGGTTTGAACTCGTCTGGAATCAGCGCCGGTCCGAAGCGATCGACCGGCTCGCCGAGCCGGAGGCCTTCGCTCACCTCGAGACCGGCTCCAGTCGCGGACTGAGCGCCTTCAAGCGCATGCGCGAGGAGCTGCTGGCCGGCCTTCCCGATCTCACAATCGAGGCGGAGGAGATCGTGGTGCACGGGGAGAACGAGGTCATTCGCTGGCGCGCCCGTGGCACGCACCACGGACCGCTCATGGGTATCGAGGCTTCGGGCCGGCTCGTGGTCTTCGAGGGCATGACCTGGCTGAAGATTCGCAACGGCCGCATCTACGAAGGTTGGGACCGCTGGAATTTCGGCGGCTTCCTGGCGCAATTGTCGGCATCCGCGGCGCCCGCCGCCAAGCCATGACCTGAGATGAACCGCCGTGCGCCGCGCGTGGCCGCCTCGAACGACACTCGCCGATCGGCGCGTGGCCCCTGGGCGGCGCGGCGCGACGCGGCGATCAAGGCAAAGGCCAGGGAGTCGGGGATCGCGACGGGACGCCGCCGGCGGAGATCGGGACGGGAACACGACCACCACCATGTCTACGTGGTGGAGTTGGATCCCGCGGTTCGCAGCCTGCGCGCGGCACGGGCCGCCAACCCACATCGCGACCCGGCCAGGCCGGCCGTTTACGTGGGCATGACGGGATTGCCGCCGGAGGAGCGGCTGGCCAATCACGTCGCCGGCTACAAATCCTCCTACTGGGTGCGGCGCTACGGAACCCGTCTCCTGCCGGAGCTCTTCGAGTACTTGAATCCCATGCCGTTCGAGGCCGCGGCCGAAATGGAACGCGACCTCGCCGCGGATCTGCGCCGGCAGGGGTACACGGTCCTGGGGGGACACTGAGCTCCCGTTTTTGGCGCAGGCTCCCTCCTTTCCTTCCGTCGCACTTAAGGCACAACTGAGCCATGCCGTCGGCCTCTGCTCCCGATCCCTTCTCCGACCTCGCGCCACCGGTGCGCGTCCATCCCGGTCATCGCCTCTGGATTCCCGTCGCCATCGCCCTGCTCGCTGGCGCTGCGTGGATCGGCCTCGAGCTTCAGCAGGATCAGGATCGCAACCTGCGCCTGTGGGGACAGTCCGCCGTGGTGGCCATCGCCCTGAGCCTGGTCCTGATTTGGTTTCTGGTTCTCAGCCGCATCCGGTGGTGGCTCCGGTTGCTCGGTCTCGCGCTCCTCGGCGTCGGCGTTTTCGGACTCAGCCGCGTTCTGGTCGTGGACGGCACGATCGATGGGCGAGGGCTCCCGCGACTGGTGTGGAAGCAAACCCGACCGGATCCCCCGGAGACACCGACGGCAGCTCGAACGGTTCCCCAGGCCGGCGCCGCGGCGGCGCAGGCACCGGCCCGGCCGGTCTCGGAACCCCTATCGACCGCTGCCGATTTCCCACAGTTCCAGGGTCCATTGCGGAATGGCGTGCTGACCGGCCTCCGGCTGGCGCGCGATTGGTCCACCACGCCGCCGCAGGAACTCTGGCGTCAACCGGTCGGCGCGGGCTGGTCGGGGTTCGCCCTCGTCGGGCGCCGCGCCTACACCCAGGAGCAGGCCGGCACCCAGGAACGGGTCACGTGCCGGGACACCACCGACGGCCGGATCCTCTGGCAACACGCGCATGAGACACGGTTCTTCCAATGGCAGGGCGGAGAGGGACCGCGCGCCACGCCCACCGTCGATCGCGGTCGCGTGTACGCCTTCGGCGGCACGGGAATCCTGGATTGTCTCGAAGCCGAAACGGGAAGCGTCGTCTGGTCGAAGCCGGTGTTTGAGGAGCTGGGCATCGGGAATCTCCTCTGGGGCGCCAGTTCCTCCCCGCTGGTGTTTGGCGAGACGGTGGTCGTGACGGGCGGCGACGGCGTGGGTCCCACCGTGCTGGCCTTCGATCGACAGACGGGGACCTTGCGTTGGAAGTCGGGCACCGACGAGGCCTCTTACAGCTCGCCTGTGCTGGGCACGCTGGCAGGTCGGCCCGGGATCGTCTCATTCAACGCCGCGACGCTGACGGTGATGGATCCCGAGACCGGAGCGCTCCGGTTCAGCCAGGCGTGGGCACGCGCCAACTGGCCGAAGGCGGCCCAGCCCGTCCTGTTGCCCGCGGATCGCATCTTCGTGACAGCCGGATACGGAATGGGCTGCGAACTCTTTCAGTTCCACGCCTCGCCGGACGGTTCCGGTTCCCTCACCGCGACCTCGGTCTGGAAGAACCTTCGCCTGAAGGCCCAGTTCAACAGTGTCGGCTACCGCGACGGGCATTTGTACGGACTCGATGACGGCTCGCTTGCCTGTGTGGACGCGGCGACGGGCGAGCGGCTCTGGAAGGAGGGCCGGTTCGGATCCGGCCAGTCGCTGGTGGACGACCTGGTCCTCGTACAGGCCGAATCGGGAGACGTCGTGCTGGCCGAGACCTCTCCCGCCGCGTACCGGGAGTTGGGGCGGATCAAGGCGCTCTCGAGCAAGACCTGGAATCATCTGGCGCTCGCGGGACCGCTGCTGGTCGTGCGCAACGATCGCGAAGCCGTGGCCTATCGTTTGCCCCTGGCGCCGCAGCCATAACGGCCGCCGGTCCGGAGTTCGATCACAGCCTTGCGAGTCGGCGGCAGGGCCACCAGTGTTCCCGGCATCGACCCGGAGACCATCATGCGTAATTCGAGGAGTGTGCTTGGGATGGGAATGCTGATTGCCGCGCAGATTGTCTTCGTGGCGATGCCCGCCTGGTCGCAGACCGCCGCCCTGCCCGCCGGGGTTGAGCCCT
>CAZYJB010000176.1:0-7452 GCA_964647675.1 uncultured Verrucomicrobiota bacterium
TCGCACGCGAAGGCGGGAAGAGCGCGAAGGAAGCGAAACAGATCTGAAGTACCTAACGCGCCCCAGACGGTTCGCTGCCAGGCGGAGCAGCATTCACAGCGTGGCCGTCTGCCTTCGCGTCTTCGCGCCTGCGCGTGAGGTCAGTCTCCGCCCTTGAGCCATATCGTCCCGGCCGAGGAGTGGGCTTCCGTCTGCAGCCCGGGGTCGGAAGCGTTGGGCATCCTCGTGGATGCCGAGTCAGGAGACAGCGCTCTTGACCCACCAGGTGCGCTCCTTGGGCGCGAGTTCGATGGGTCCTCCATCTTTCCGGCACCTGAACGCTTGCTTACCGTGCCCGCGACGGGGACGGGCTCGGCCCGCCGGAGGAAGCCGGGGTTGAGCCACCCGCGGGTCGTAGGGCGGGCGGCGCCTCGCGCAGTTGGGCGTGAATCCACGTATGCGCCTGATCGGCCACCTTCGCGAGCAACAGCAGATCTTCGCGCCCGAAATGATCGGAGGACTTCCATTGGTCGCCGTCACGGTAGAATCGGCTGAAGGTGGTGTTGTAACGAACGCCCGTCTCGGTGTCGTTTTTCCAGATGGCGGCCTTGAGACTCCCGAGGCGGATCTCGATGGCGGGCTTGACGTTGGGATTTGAGGGCATTTCCCGGTGAACGCGAATCCGCGCGGGATTCTTACAGACTGTTTTGGATGGACCGGGTTGCCGTCTCACGCGCGCCCGACGAACCTGGCGAGGGCCTCGTGAGGGGCGATGGAGAGCGCGACGTAGATTCGCGATCCCTGCCGCCAAGTCGCGGTGTTCCACATCCCCGACTTTTGCAGGCGGGGTGCCGGGTCGTCGAAGGAGGGGATGCAGTCCGCGGGAAGGGAGACGACGTGGACGACGGTTTGCAGTTCGGCGACGCGGAAGCAGATGAGGTTTGCTTCGTAGCCACGCCAGGAAAAGACCAGGCAGCCGAAGGTGGGTTGGGAAGCAAGGTTGGGAGGAACCTCGAAGATGAGGCCGGGCCGCTTCGCAGCCAGCCAGTCCTTGAGATTCCCAAAGCTCGAACTCGAGTGTTCGAAGTCGTGGTCCCACTCCTCGTCGAGGAAGCGGGCCACCTCCGACGCGAGGCGGTCAGGACCCGCGGTGCGTCCGGTGATGAACAGGCTGAGCGCGGCAGCGAGGAGCGTGAGACCCGCCGCGAGAGCGAGCAAGCGCCTCGGGCGGGGGAGCGTCCATCTTCGGAACGGTTTCGACGCGCGTTGCCCGGCAAGAATCTGGTTGCGGAGCTGGGGCGGGGGGCGCAAGGCCGCCAGATGCGCGGCCATGGCGTGGTCGAAGTCCTGTTCACGTTGCCACCACTCTCGGAGTGCCGGATCCGTGCGTGCCAACTGCAACGCTTCGGCAACGCGGGGATCGTCCGGTGGGAGGCGATCCGAACGGACGGCGGCGAGGAGGAATCGGGCCTCTTCAGGTGTCATAGCCAGATCAGCCTTGGGTGTTTTTGCGGAACGAGACGATTTTTCCTGGGTTCAGGTGAGGCTCCTCCGTGGGCGCGGTCCGCGCGGGGTCTGCGAGCAGCCTGCGGAGCTGCTCCTTGCCGCGCGAAATGCGGGACATGACCGTTCCGATCGGCAACTCCAGGGTCTCTGCAATTTCCAGGTAAGTGAAGGCCTCGAGGTAGAATAGGACGAGCACGGTGCGGTAGGATTCAGCGACCCGGAGCAGCGCGGCCCAAGCGGTCGACGCGTCCAGGGCCGCAACCAGGTCCGGTTCGGAAGGGGATAGTAGCGTGTCAAAACTGGTGGGATCCTGGGACGATTCGCGAAGACCCTCCCGGCGGGAGCGCAGGAATTCACGGTACAGGGTTGTGAATAACCAAGTCTTGGCCTTGCTCGGGTCCCGTAGCTGATGGCCCTTGGAGGCCCAAAGGTAGAACGTCTCCTGGGTGAGGTCCGCAGCGGCGAATTCCGATCCCGCAAGCCCCATCGCGAAGCGGTAGAGCGGCTCGTAATGGCGGTCGACCAGGCGCTCCGTGATCAGGGGATCCACGTGAATGGGAGCCGCCTGACGGGCTACTTATTCCAGGTCGACTGCGGACAGACCAGACCTTCTTCCGGCGAGGCCGTGGAATAGAAGGACGTCGGCGAACTCATAGGAGTGCGGGAGGTCGTCCGGTGGAACTGGAGGCCGATCCCCAACGATCCAAAACTCACACGAAAGAACGCATGGACTCCATGAAGCATAGCTTCCCCTCGGTGGCGCTCGTCGCGCTGGCTCTCCTGAGCGCGGTCGCCGGACATTCAACGGCTGAAGCCGCGGACCGCTACGTGACGCGGGTTGCTGTAGACGGACTTGCCCGTCCCATGGGCATTGTCGCGGACGGTTCGCGGACCCTGTACGTGACTCAGGTTCCGACCCCGGGGGTCGGGGGGGCGGACGGCGGAGAGAACACGGTCGACCGGATCCAGCTCTCATCAGGGCAGGTAACAACCTTGACGCGGGGCGAGCCGGAGCCGACCAATCTCGCGCTCGATCCCCGGGGAGTCCTCTATTGGACGTGCAAATCGGCGGGAGTGATCCTCGCGCGGAGCCGCGCGGGCGACGTGGTTCCCTTTCTGACCGGGCTCGAGTTTCCCAGCGGAATCGCGGCCGACCGTTGGGGGCGGATCTTCTTCACGCAGTTGCCGACCCCGGGGGTGCCCGGATCCGGTGGCGGGATGAACACCGTGAATGTCAGTGATGGGGAGGGCATCGAGGTCCTGACGGTGGGTGAACCGGAGCCCACGGACATCGCGGTATCCCGGGCTGGCGTTGCGTATTGGACGTGCCGATCGGCGGGGGTGATTCTGATGCGATCGGCGGCGGGCCGCGTCTCGCTCCTGCTGGGAGGCCTGAAATCGCCGACCGGCATCGCCCTCGACGCACGATGCTCGACCCTGTTTTTCACCGAGGTGCCCGAGCCTGGGATGGCGGGAGGGGGGAACCGGGTTTCGGCGTACGACCTTGCCGCCGGGAGGCTGACCGTGGTGGACGAAGGGGATCCGGAGCCGACGGACGTGACCGTCGCTCCGAACGGCTGGGTGTATTGGACCTGCACCAGCGCCGGAGTCATCGTGGAGGCGCGCCCCGTGCGGGACTGACCCGACCCTTTGTCGCCGCCGCGCCGCAGGCGTGTTTCGGCGGGCATCATCTCGGCGAGCCCCGCCCTTCGGGGCGGGGCTCGCCGGATTAGCGTCCCAGCGCGAGGCGTTCGGCCAGCCTGGGTGGCAGGCCGGCATCGAGAATCTTCCTCTGCGCTTTGGCGATGTCGTAATCGAGCCGGCGCAGTTCGATCGAATTATCGACCGTGTCGTAGACCACGTAGGCGGCCTTGGGATTGTTGTCCCGCGGTTGGCCCACGCTGCCGACATTGACGAAGTATTTCTTGCCTGGCTCGACGCGGAAGCGCGAGTAGGTGCCGCCGCGCACCATGGAATCGCGAATGAAGGCGACCGGGACGTGGGTGTGCCCGAAGAAGCAGAGCGACGTGTTCTGGTAGGTGAAGCTGGAGGCGGCCTCGAGCTTGTCGAAGACATACTGCCAGCGCTGCGGCGCATCGAGCGTGGCATGCACGATCGTGAAGCTGCCGACCAGGCGCAGGTATTTGAGGTCCTGCAACCACTTGCGGTCCTCGGGGCTGAGTTGGTTGCGCGTCCATGCCACGGCTTCGAGCGCAAGCGGGTTGAAGCCCTCGGCGAAGGCGTCGTTGGAGCAATACTCGTCGTGGTTGCCCTTCACGCAGGGCATGCCCATATCGCGCACGATGTCGAGGCACTCGCGCGGGTTGGCGCCGTAGCCGACGACGTCCCCGAGGCACACGTAGTGAGTGCAGCCCTTTTCCTTGGTGTCCTTCAGGACGACCTCCAGGGCCTCGAGGTTGCCGTGAATGTCGGCGATGATCGCGTATCTCATCTCAGTCGGGTCAGGTCGCGCGGGCGGCCGGACGGGCTTCCTTCAGCGCATCGGCCCGGTTCGAGGGGCGTCGAGTTCTTCTGTTCACAGCGGGCATTTGTCTCCTCAGATCAGGCGACGATCTGGAACCCGCGCAGATCCCCGCGCGGTTCGAACTGTTCGACTGTTTCACTGCGGATGAGGGGGCCCACCCCCGCGTCGCGAATGGCTTGGCGGAAAGCCTCCAGTTCTTCGGGAGCGCCCTCCGCGGTCAGTTCCACCCGGCCGTCGGCAAGGTTCCGCACTGTGCCACAAACGTCAAAGCCCTGCGCCACTTGTCTGGTGGCGTGTCGGAACCCGACCCCCTGGACGGAGCCCGAATAAAGGATGACGATGCGTTGGCGGCGTGCGTTCACCTGGCCGGTTCACGTCGTCGGCCTCCCTTGTTGGCGACCGCCCGGTGGCGTGAGCCGTCGATTGAACCGGAACAGGTCACGTTCCCTCAACGATTTTGTCGTTGTGCGCGGGAACGCACAGCGGACGGCGCGGATGTCCGGACGAGGTCAGGCGCCTCCCTCGGCGGCGGCGGCGCGGCCCACCGTCTCACGGAGGAGCGCGGTCGTGTATTCGCGGTTGAGGCGGGCAATGAAATCGAGGCTGATGCCTTTCGGGCACACCGCTTCGCAAGCGCCCGTGACCGTACAGTTGCCGAAGCCTTCCTCGTCCATCTTCCCGACCATGCCGAGGACGCGACGATAGCGCTCCGGCTGTCCCTGGGGCAGGAGGCTGTACTGGGAGACTTTTGCGGAAACGAAGAGCATGGCGCTGGCGTTCTTGCACGCCGCCACGCAGGCGCCGCAGCCGATGCAGGCCGCGGCGTCCATCGCGCGGTCGGCCGCCTCCTTGGAGACGGGCAGCGAATTGGCATCGGGCGCCGCACCGGTCCGCACCGAAATGTAGCCGCCAGCCGTCATGATGCGGTCGAAGGCGCGGCGGTCGGTGACGAGGTCCTTGACGATGGGGAAGGGTTTGGCGCGGAACGGCTCGACCACGATGGTTTCGCCGTCGTGGAAACTGCGCAGGTAGGTCTGGCAGGACGCGACCAGGCGGTGGGGACCGTGCGGCTTGCCGTTGATGACCAGCGAGCAGGTGCCGCAGATGCCCTCCCGGCAGTCGTGGGCGAACGCGATCGGATCCTCGCCGCGGGACGTCAGGTCGTCGTTGACGACGTCCAGCATCTCGAGGAACGACATGTTGGGGTTGAGGACCGGGGTTTGGTAGGTGCGGAACTCGCCGGGTGAACTGGCGTTGCGCTGGCGCCAGACTTTGAGCGTGACCTTCATGCGGGGGAGGGGCGTCGGGTTGGGGAGTGCAGGTTGGGCGGCGGGCGGCGTTGTTTACTTGTAGTTGCGCTTGACCATCTTCACCGCCTCGTAGACCAGCGGCTCCTTGTTGAGAATGGGCTTCTGGCCTTCGCCAGCGTATTCCCACGCGGCGACGTGCGCATACTGCTCGTCGTTGCGGTCGCACTCGCCTTCGGCGTCGACGTGCTCCTCGCGGAAATGACAGCCGCAGGACTCGTCGCGCTCCAGCGCGTCGCGGCACATGAGTTCGCCGAGTTCGAGGAAATCGGCCACCCGATGCGCGCTCTCGAGGGACTGGTTGAGATCCGCGGCTTCGCCCGGGACGTTGACGCTGGCCCAGAATTCCTCGCGCAGCGCGGGGATCTCGCGGAGGCCCTTCTCGAGCCCGCGCGCATTGCGCGCCATGCCGCAGGAATCCCACAGGATACGACCGAGGCGTTTGTGGAAATGACTGACCGGATGCTTGCCGCGGATGGACAAGAGCTTCTGGACCCGCGCCTGCACCTGCTGCTCGACCTCGGCGAATTCCTTGGCGTCCGCGGACGGCCGGCTGCCGGGCTTCGCCTGGGCGAGGTAGTCGCCGATGGTGTAGGGAATCACGAAGTAGCCATCGGCGAGGCCCTGCATGAGGGCCGAGGCGCCGAGCCGGTTTGCGCCGTGGTCGGAGAAGTTGGCTTCGCCGAGCACGAAGAGACCGGGGATGCTGGACATCAGGTTGTAGTCCACCCACAGCCCGCCCATCGTGTAGTGCACGGCGGGGAAGATGCGCATCGGACTGCGGTAGGCGTCCTCGTTGGTGATTTCCTTGTAGATATCGAAGAGGTTGCCGTAGCGCTCGCGCACCGCGGGCTCGCCGAGTCGGCGGATGGCGTCCGAAAAGTCGAGGTAGACGCCGAGGCCCGACTCACCGACGCCACGGCCCTCGTCGCAGACTTTCTTCGCGGCGCGGGACGAGATGTCGCGCGGGGCGAGGTTGCCGAACGACGGGTACATGCGCTCGAGGTAGTAGTCGCGGTCCTCCTCCGCGATGTCCGCCGGTGCGCGGCGGCTGTCGTCCTTCTTTTTCGGCACCCAGATGCGGCCGTCGTTGCGCAGCGACTCCGACATCAGCGTGAGCTTGGACTGGTAGTCACCCGAGACGGGGATGCAGGTGGGGTGGATCTGAGTGAAGCAGGGATTGGCGAAGCAGGCGCCGCGCTTGTAGGCGCGCCAGATCGCCGTCGTGTTCGAGAGCCGGCCGTAGGTCGAGAGATTGAAAACGTTGCCGTACCCGCCCGTGGCGAGCACCACGGCGTCCGCGCTGTGGCGCGTCACCTGGCCGGTGTTGAGGTTCCGGCAGATGACCCCCTTGGCGTGCCCGTTGACGAGCACGACGTCCATCATCTCCTCGTGCGGCAGCAACTGGACCATGCCGGCACCCACGCATTTCATGAGGGCGGAGTATGCGCCGAGCAGGAGCTGCTGGCCGGTCTGGCCGCGGGCGTAGAAGGTGCGCGAGACCTGCGCGCCGCCGAAGGAGCGGTTGGCGAGCAGACCGCCGTTTTCCCGCGCGAAGGGCACGCCCTGCGCCACACACTGGTCGATGATATTGTTGCTATTTTCCGCCAGCCGGTAAACATTTGCTTCACGGGCGCGATAGTCGCCCCCCTTCACGGTGTCATAGAAAAGGCGGAAAACGCTATCGCCATCGTTGCGATAGTTCTTGGCGGCGTTGATGCCACCCTGCGCCGCCACACTGTGGGCACGGCGGGAGCTGTCCTGATAACAGAAGCTCTTAATATTGTAGCCCAACTCGGCCATCGTCGCCGCGGCGGAAGCGCCGGCCAACCCGGTGCCGACGATAATCACCGTATATTTACGCTTGTTGGCCGGATTGACCAACTTCATTTCAAATTTATGTTTTTCCCACTTTTGCTCAATCGGGCCAGACGGAATGCCGGCGTTCAAGGTTCCCTCTGTAAAAACCGGCATTGTCTTGACTGTAGGCGATACTGTGGGTGATGTGGTTGTAGCCATCCCAACTCCTCAATTTCGTTCAAGCAAACTTTTTCGTGATTCGTAAGACGTGATATGTGATACGTGATACGTGTTGCGTGTCTACTGAAATAACCTATCAGGTGATAATCCCCAGCATAATGGAGAGCGGCACAATGGCAAAGCCGACCTGCACCA
>CAZYJB010000177.1:0-7435 GCA_964647675.1 uncultured Verrucomicrobiota bacterium
GCCGTTGGTTTCGAAGGCCGAGGGATGCCAGTTCCCGACTCGCGCGTTCTGCCTCCTGGAGCGGCGACCGCTGCGGCCGGCTCACGAGGATCAAGGTGCTCCGCGAGGCGTCCTTCAGCGCCGCCAAGGCTGCCTCGTAGACCGCCCGTTGCTTCTCCAATCCGGCGAGGGGCCCGAGACAGGAGGTTCCCGAGCGATTGCCGGCCAGGAATCCCGTCCAGGCACCCGGCAGGGCGAGCAGTCGTAGCGTGTGTCCGGTGGGCGCGGTGTCAAAAATGACGTGGTCGCAGGCCTCCGTGCTCCGCGTATCCCCCAACCACCGCGTGAACTCGTCGAAGGCGGCGATCTCGGTCGTGCACCCGCCCGAGAGTTGTTCTTCCATCGAGCGAAGAACGGACTGGGGAAGTTGGTCGCGAAGGGGCCCGATCAATCGCTCGCGGTAGGCGGCCGCGGCGGCCTGGGGATCGACGTTGAGGGCGCGGAGACCGACCACTCCGCGGATCTCCGCGGGCGACGCGCCCAGCGTCGTTTCGAGCACCTCGTCGAGGTTCGACGCCGGATCGGTGCTCACGAGGAGCACCCGTTTTCCGGACTCCGCCAGCGCCACCGCCGTCGCGCACGCCAGGGACGTCTTACCCACACCCCCTTTTCCCGTGAAGAACAGGAAGCGCGTCGCCCCGTTCAGGAACATCCCGAGCTCGGTGGGGAGGCGGGTTTGCATGGCCGTCCGTTCAGCAGGAGCCCTGGCACCCGCAGCCTGCGGAGGCATCGTCCTTCGGAGGCATCCCGGGTGCGGACCGCAGCCATGCCGCCATTTCCTCGCGGTTGGGATACCGTCCGCGGAGTGCGAGTTGGCCGTCGACCAGCACCAGGGGGAGCACCGCCTCCCCCCCCTGGCTCAACTCGCGGCGAACGTGTTCGTTCCGAACGAAGGCGGCGGGGTCCTGCCCCAGATTGTACCTTCGGACACGGCCTCCATTCGCTTCCACCCACCGGAGGTCCGCCGCAATTCGGACAAGTGCGGGGTCCACCTGTGGACCGCAGACTCCGGACGCGCAACAGAGCACCGGATCAAAGATGTCGAGTAGCATGGGACGACGGTTAGCTTGATTTCAGGGCGCCCGGCAGCGTTTCGACGAAACGGCGGATCTCATCGCGCACGCGACGGTAGACGGCCAGCTTCTCCTCTCCGTCCGGCAGATGCCTTGTCAGCTTGGGGGGATCCTCGAAGCCGACATGAACGACGTGCGTCCCGGCCGGGAAGGTCGGGCAATGCTCATCCGCATGCCCGCAGACCGTCACCACGTGATCGAACGGGACGGGTCCGAGGTCGGCCGGTGTCTTGGAGAACTGCCGGGAGATATCGACGCCCGCCTCCGCCATCACCTGGAGCGCATGGGGATTCATGCCGTGTTTCTCGATCCCGGCGGAGTAGGGCTCGAGAACGTCGCCGCGCAGGTGGCGCGCCCAGCCTTCGGCCATTTGGCTGCGGCAGGAGTTCCCGGTGCAGAGGAAGAGCACTTTCATCTTTTGCATTGGCGACGGCATAAATCCACGGGGTCGAGTTTCAGAATCCGTTTCAGCTCGCGCGCGTCGTCGACGATGCGCGCGTGTTCGCCCGCGGTCTGGAAAACCCACTTCAAAGCGGACCGGACCGCGGGCGGCGCGTCGCCGGCCGGCAGCGAGTAGTACACCCAACGACTCTCCTTCCGCATGGACACGAGGCCCGCCTGGTAGAGGACGGAGAGGTGTTTGGAAACGGTGGAGCCGGCCAGCGCGAGGAACTCCACGATCTGGCAGGCGCACAGCTCGCCTCCGCGGAGGGCGAACAGCACGCGGATGCGGCTTTCGTCAGCCAGCGCCTTGGTGATGTTCATGAACTCGCGCATGGGGATGTATTTCGTCCGAACGCGAAACATAGAAACACGGGAATCGCAGGCTGTCAACGAGCCTGGGAGTTGCCGGTCCTTCGGAATCGCGGCGGCCTATTCGGCGGACAGGGACGGCGACGACGAGGTGGCGCCGGCGGTCGTGCCAGGTTGCACCACCAACGCGCGGTAGAAGGCGGGGGAGACCTCGGCTGGAAGGGCGACCCGATCGGCCACCGATCGCTGCACGTGCGTCGAGACCGCGACCCATGGCTGGCCCGCCACCGCGGTGGATCGCTCGAGGGCGAAGGTCGAACCCGGGATGCCGTGCAGGGTGATGGAGGGGGGCAGGCCCGATTCCGCGAGCAGGACCGGTTCGCGGTTGAGGACCACGACCCTGCCCGGGACGCCGTCCCCACCGGTGACCGTTTCGCCCGTGGAACGGAGGCCGGTGATTTGCGAGGGTCGGAGAGCCACGAGCGCCGACGGTCGGTTGGTGGAGGTGGCGAAGACCAGACGCGCCAGGTCTCCGGCGGTGTCGAGGATTTCCCCGGGGACGGCTTCGAGTTCGAGGGTGAATGCGTCCGGGCCCAGAGGCTCGAAGGTGGCCGAGCCGAGGGTGGCGGAGATGGGGACGAAAGTGGGCGAGAGGAGGCCGGGCGCGCCCAGCGTGAGGCGCAGTTGGATCCGCGTGACGTCCAGGCCCGCGAGCAGGCGCAGGGGGACGGAGACTTCCTGGCCGGCGAGCACGTTGGTGGAGCCCACCACCAGCGTGAAATCCGGACTCGTGTCGCGCACGATGACCTGGAACGCCTGGGTGGCCTCGAGCGGCGGGGTGCCTTCGTCCCGCACCGAGACGACGAGACGATTGGTGGTGGGGCCTTGCTGGCTGGTGGGCGTCCAGGTGAGGACGCCCCGGGCCGCGTCGAGCGACACGCCGGCAGGCGCGGCGCCGACGAGTGAGTACACAAGTTTCTGGCGGGGCAGATCCGCGTCGGTGGCGGTGAGGGACAAGGTCAAAGTCTGGCGTTCGCTGACGCGGCGGTCGGGGACGGGCGACAGCACCGGGGCGGTGTTCACGTCCCGGACGACGACGCGGACGGTCCCCGTGGCGGTCAGAGACGGTTGACCATCGTCGGTGACCCTGAGTTGCACCAGGTTGGTGCCGGGGCCATTGCCTTCGTCGGTCGCCCAGCGGAAGCGGCCGGTATCGCTGTCCACGACCAGGCCCGCCGGCGCGCCATCGCCCACGCTGAACCGCATCCTCTGACCTGGATCAGGATCGATGACGGTCGGTTCGAATGAGAGCACCTGGCCTTCGGGCACCTCGATCTGGGCGGGCAAGGTGAGCACGGGCGCACGGTTTCGCCGGCTGACCGTGGTCTGCGCATCGGGTTCGACCGGGATTTCCTCGCGCTGCCCCCGGGCGTCGAGGGCCACGCTGAAGAACGCATAGTGGTGATCCGGTTCCCCGTGGAAAACGGCGCTGCGGAGCGCGGTTTCCTGGAGCCAGGGCAGGAAGGGCCCGCTGTCCGTGCTGACGAACACATCAAAGCGCAGCGGAGCGTCTACCCGGGATGCGGCGGGAGCCCAGTTCACGCCGAACTGCGGCGCGCTCGCCTCGGGAAGGTCGGTCACTGAGCTTTCGGGAAGATCTCCAGTCGGAGGCGGCGGCTCGGCGAAATGCAGGAGGTAGCGACCGGTGCTTTCGAGATCGACGAGGTGCAACAGGTTTTCGGAACGGGGACGCTCGCCTCTTCCGATGAACGTGCGGTCGGTGGTCCAGACATTGGTGCCCAGGCGGACCTCGGGGCCATCGGATCTC
This sequence comes from uncultured Verrucomicrobiota bacterium, assembly GCA_964647675.1. Classification (GTDB taxonomy): domain Bacteria; phylum Verrucomicrobiota; class Verrucomicrobiia; order Limisphaerales; family CAIMTB01; genus CAIMTB01. The sequence goes on from CAZYJB010000177.1 coordinate 3,694, forward strand.
GTGACGCGCGCGAGGTGGAACCGCCCGTCCACCGGGTTGGGCAGGCGCAGATACACCCACCCGGGAGTCACCGGGGCGAGCAGTTCGAGGACCTGGTTGGTGGCGCTGAGTTCGCCGCGGAAGTCGCCGCGGCGGACGACCGCCACCGGTTGGGTGGAGCCGTCGCTCAGGTGGATCGTGTCGGGCAGGTCTTCGGCATCACGCTCGTCGTTGACGAGGAAATCGGGACGACCGTCATCGGCGGCGCCGGGTGCGCGCACGGCGCGGATCATCTCGTGGATGGTGACCCGGTCGACCAGCGACAGGTTGGTTTTGCCGAGACTGTCGAGGTGCTCGAAAGTCGCGTGGTAATCGGTGAACAGACCCTGGATCGGGCTGGTCAGGAGCCAGCGTCCGATGGCGTTGGTGCCGGGGGCGATCGCGCCGAAGCGGGCCGTGAGCGCGGTGGCCTGGGGCACGCCCTCCACCTCGACGCCGGCGATCTGGAAGTCGGTGACCAGACCTTTCTCATTCTCCACGATGCGCGGCTGGCCGGAGATGATTCTCAGGTCGCGCGCGGTGCCGCCGCCTCGATTCGCCACCATGACCGCCAGCGTGAAAGGCTCGCTGGGTTCGAGCCGATCGCGCGTGAACGGATCGTCGCCGAAGACATCGCGCTGGTGGAAGTAGGTCACTTCGAGGCGGGGATCGGGATGGACGGTGATCGGAGCCGGGAAGAGCGGGATGGTGACCTCATTGCCGTCCTGCCGATAGGTCATGACTCCTCCCACGCCGTAGCGGGTCGGGACGGTGGGAGCGGCGTCGGAGGTGGGGACGAGAATCCAGGAGGCGGTGCCGCCGGATTCGGGACCGAGCCGGCCGGTGCCGTCGACGGCGCCGAAGCCGGTGAGCGCAGGGGCGCGGAGCCCGAAGCGTTCGGTGACGTCGTTGCCGCTCTCGTCCACGACGAAGACATGCACCGCGATACTCTCGAGGGCGGACGCCGGGGAATCGTTGTCGAGTTCGAGGGTGGCGTTGAACGCCTGGCGCGCCATGACGAGGTCCTGGTCGAGGCGCAGTTTCACGCGCGCGCAGACGCCTCCCGGGTCGTCACCCCCGGAAGCATGCAGCTCCGCACCGTGCGTCGCGGATTCCCCGGAGTGGATGGAAACGGACGCGCCTGAGTGCAGGCGTCGAGCGATCCGCCGCTCGTTGTCTGCCGCTGTCTGCAAGGCATCTTCGGCATCGCGGACCACGGCGAGACCATGGGGTGAGCCGGAGCCGAACTGGAGGCAGTTCGCTTCGGCCAGCACCTTCTCGAGCGGGAGCGTGAACTTGGCGCCGGCCACGTTGACATCGAGGAGCGTCTTGAAAGTGAGACCCTTGCCGCAGATCTCGCCCTGGGTGCGCGCGCCCTCGGAATTGCGGCAATACTCGAATGAACCGCTGAAGCCGTACTCCAGCGAAACGCTGGTGGTTTCGTGCTGCTCGCCGAGAACCATGCCGTCCTTCTTGAGCGTGTATTTGGCGCTGGCCTCGCAGACCAGGGCGAACGGCAGGTCGACGTTGGCGCGCCCGCAGACCTCGATGTTCTTGAGGTGGCATTCCGTGCGTCCGTCGATGGCGGCCGCCACCTCGAAGGGAAAGTCGGCCGCGCAGCGCAGCACGATCTCCGCCTCCACATCGAAGCCGTGCGCGGAGAGTGTTTCCTTCACCTCGAGCCCGGGACCGAAGGACACCTTGCCCTTCAGCTTCACGCCGGCTCCGCCCTGAAGCGTCAGCCCCACACCGTCGCCATCGCAGCAGGTGCAGACCTGAATCTTGACGTCGGCCTCGGGATCCTCGAGTTCGACGCGCGGGATTTTTTTCAGCGCCGACGCGACCGCTTCGAGGCCGGCGTTCAGGACGGATGATTGAAGAGGGATCTCGAGGCACTTCGGCTCGTAGTCCGCGGGATCGCAATCACAGAGCTGCGGCGGTTCGAAGGTGATCGGCGGCAGAAAGGGCGCTGGAGTGTCGAGGAACTGGTAGGTCTGGTCGCTTCCGCCGTAGTCAAGATAGGGCGGGGGGATATGCGTCCAGGCCGAGCTGGTGGACGGAAGCGAGGGCAGCCCGGGCGGGATCCGAGTGAGGCAGTCGGCGGCGACGTTGAGGACGGTGACGCCCGCGCAGTAGTTGTTCTTCCGCGCACCGCAGGGGAGCGTCCAGCAGGCGGCCGCGGCGAGCGAGCAGGGTCGGGGTGCGGGGGTGGTGGAGGCCAGGTGCAGCGCGCCGGCCGCGCGGCGGCGGATGGTCACGGGCACCGTCAAGCTGCTCTGCGCGGGAAGCACCCCGATGTCGGTCACCAGCGGCGTCATCGTGACCTCCGGGTGCTCGGGGAAGTTCAGCGACATCTCCTGCGCGGCGATGAGGCCGTGGTTCTGAATTGTGAGGTTGACCTGCGTCACCGAACCGCTGAAGTCCGCGAGATCAATGAGTGCGGGTTCGATGGTCACGACCGGTGCGGGCACGAAAGTCTCGAAGGTCGTCTCGATGGCGATGCGCGTGCGGTCTTCCACGGTGGTGGGAACGACGGTCCAGCGGTAGCGGACCGTCTGCCGCGCGAGAAAGGCCTCGAACTCGTTCGTCTGGCCACCGCGCACGAGGAGCGTGCCCTTGAACGGAGAATGTTCCTCGGCCGCGACCTCGATTTCGTAGTGCCCTTCGACCAGGCGGCCGAACCGGAGCAGGCCGTTGCCATCGGTCACGCCGTTCGTGATCAGGTCACGGCTGAAGGCATCACGCACGGTCACCCTTGCCAGCGCCACCTTGGGAGCGCCGGCCGCGTAGTAGGTGAACTCGTCCACGGCCGCGACGAGCAGGGCCCCGACCGATTCGGAGCGGGCATCGACGTTGAGGGGCACGGTGACCTGGGCGCCGGCGCCATCGCCGATGACGAGGCTGCCTGCGTACGGACCCAAGGGCAGTCCGGACGGTGGCGTAAAGAGGAGAGCCACGCGATGGGCGGCTCCCGGGGCCAGCGGCGCGAGCGGGTTCGCACTGGCCACCTTGAGCCAGGGCGCCTCGGGGATCGCGACATGGATGGGCCCGCTCGCCGTTCCGCCGCGGTTCACGAGGTCGAACTCGAGCGAACTTTGGACGCCGGGGACCATGGAAGCGGCGAGAGCCTCCGGAGTGGCATGCAGGCTGGCCGTAGGAAGATTCACGCGGACTCCAAGCACGGCCTCGGCGGTCACTTCTCCGGACCCGTTTGCGCGCAGTCTCACCTCCGCGCGGGCCGGGGATGGGCCGGTGGCGCGGACCACGACGGGCACGTCAAGGGTGGCGAGGGACTCGACCGTGGTGCTCGTCGGCTGAGCGTCGATCGTGACGTTGCCGGCGGGATTCGCCACCGCGACGTTCAAACCCGTCACCCGCGTTTCGCCGAGATTGACGATGCGCACGGTGCCGGTCGCGCTGGCACCGACTGTGACCGGCAGGGCGAGACTGGGGACTTCGAGTCGGATGCCGACCAGCGTGAACCGGTCCTGGACCGGCGCTTCAGCCGCACCGGGATGAGCCGCGCCGACCGTGTATTCACCGGCCTCGCCGGGCAGCGGTTGAAAGGTGAGCGCGAATCGGCCGGCGGCATCCGTTTGGGCGGTCAGCACTCGGCGTGTGCCGCGCACCACGAGGTGTACCGACACCGGCACGTCCGCGGCGGGCGTGGCCGACCCGGTGCGGACAACGACGCCGTTCAGGGGAATCGGCGAACCCGCCCGCG
>CAZYJB010000178.1:0-7429 GCA_964647675.1 uncultured Verrucomicrobiota bacterium
TCGGGGATGTCACCTTGGGCGATCGTGCGAGTGTCTGGTACGGCGCCGTGCTGCGCGGGGACATCCAGCGCATCGAGGTGGGCGAGGGTTCCAACATCCAGGACAACGCCGTGGTGCACCTGGCGGACGAGCATCCGGCGATCATCGGAAGGCACGTGACGGTCGGCCACGCCGCCATCGTCCATGCCTGCACCATCGGCGACGAGTGCCTGATCGGCATGGGGGCGGTGGTCCTCGATGGCGCGGAGATTGGTGAACAGTGCCTGATCGGGGCGCGTGCCCTGGTCACTCAGCGCATGAAGGTGCCGCCCGGCTCGATGGTGCTTGGCGCGCCGGCCAGGGTGGTGCGGGCGCTGACGGCCGAGGAGCGGGAAGGTCTCAAGCACTGGGCCGCCAAGTATGTCGCCAATGCCGCGTACCACCTCGAGCACGGCATCAACGTCGGGGCGCCGCTCGCCAGCTGATGCGCCGGTTTGCGGCGCGCCGGAATGGCCACCCTGCCCGGCGGGCGCGCGGACGCGAAGGGCTTCACTTCAGCGAGCGGATGCGTTCCCAGAGCGGCTCGAGGTCGCTGTCTCGGAGCCCCATCTTTCGGAGCGCCCGCCCGTCGCCACTGATTTGGATGGCACGGAGAAACCATTCCCAGCCTTCGTCGACGCGCCCCATCTGCGTGGCGTAACAGGCAAGGTTGTAGGCGATCAGCGTTTCGCTGGGGAAAAGATCCGCGGCCGGGTGCAGCGCGTTCCACGCTTTGGCGAGTCCGCCGGAAGCGGCGCGGCGCAGGGCATAGGCGCGGTGCAGCCACCCGGTGGAGGAAGCGGGCGCGGAACGGATCAGGTCCTCGGCCACCGGCACGGCGAGGTCCCAGTCCTCTTGCTCGGCGAGGATGCGCCAGCGCAGCTCGAGGGCGGCAGGATGCTGCGAGGCGGGCTCGGAGAGCGCGTCAAGTTCGGCCAGGGCTTCACTCGGATTTCCCAGCTCGAACCAGCCCTCGGCCGCCGAGAGGACGTGATGAGCGCTGGGATCGAGGGGAATCATGGGTCGGCAAGCCGCGGCGAATCCACGCGCGATTTATGGGCTGGTCCGCCTGCCGTTTCCAACTTCAGAATCCGCCTGTGTTTCCCAGCATCGAACGAACGGTGTCCGTGGCGTTTCGGCACCAGGTGCATTTCACCGAGGGGGTGTTCGATCCGGGTAATTTGCTGCTGCGCCGGGTCCTGGAGCGGGCCGAGGGCGCAGCGCGCGCGCGGGCATTGGTGGTGGTTGACGACGGGGTCGCGCGGGCCGAGTCCGGCTTCTGCGAGGGCATCGAGCGGTGGTTCGCGGCGCACGCCGGGGCCGTGGAGTTGGTCGACGCGCCGCTGCGCGTCGAGGGTGGCGAGCGCGTCAAAAACGCCTATTTCCACGTGTCGGGAGTGCACGAGCTGATCGACCGCCACCACATTGACCGGCACAACTACGTGCTTGCGGTGGGGGGCGGCGCGATTCTCGATATGGTGGGGCTGGCGGCCGCCACCGCGCACCGCGGCGTGCGCCACGTGCGATTCCCCACCACGACCCTGTCCCAGGCGGATTCCGGCGTGGGCGTGAAGAACGGCATCAACGCGTTCGGCAAAAAAAACTTCATCGGCACGTTCGCGCCGCCGTTCGCGGTGATCAACGATTTCGCGCTGCTGCGGAGCCTGCCGGCGCGCGAGAAGCGCTGCGGCCTCGCCGAAGCGGTCAAGGTCGCCTGCATCCGTGACGTCGCGTTCTTCGAGAAGATGGAGCGCGAAGTAAAGCGGCTCGCGGCCTTCGAAGAATCGGCCCTGCGCGCGGTCATCCATAGATCGGCGGAGCTCCACCTCAGCCACATCGCCTCGGGTGGCGATCCATTCGAATTCGGATCCGCGCGACCGCTGGATTTCGGCCACTGGGCCGCGCACAAGCTCGAGCCGCTCTCCGACTACCAGATCCGCCATGGCGAGGCGGTCGCCATGGGGATGGCGCTCGACGTGCTTTATGCGCGGAACGCGGGGCTGCTTGACGCGCACGCCGCCGAACGGGTTCTCACCCTGCTCGGGGGGCTCGGGTTCGATCTCTACGCCAACGAAATGCATTACGCGGATTCCACGCAGCGCCTGGTCTTGATGCAGGGGCTCGAGGAGTTCCGCGAGCACCTCGGCGGGCGCCTCACCATCACCCTCCTCTCGCGCATCGGCCGCGGCGTCGAAGTGAACGAGGTCGAGGCGGCGGCCATGACCGCGGCCTTGGACGAACTGCGTGCGCGCGCCACCGTGCGCGGCCTTCAACCCGCGGCGTGACCCGCAGGTGAGGGCGCTCGCGCTTCGCGCAAGGCGCGGCCCGTGTGGCTCGCGGCGCATTCCATGATCGCCTCGGGAGGTCCGGCCACCACCACGCGGCCGCCCCGCTCTCCGCCCTCGGGACCGAGATCGATGATCCAGTCCGCGCCCTGCATCACCTCCAGATTGTGCTCGATAAGGAGCACGGAATGGCCGGCGTCCACGAGGCGCTGAAACGCGAGGAGCAGGACGCGCACGTCCTCGAGATGGAGGCCCGTCGTCGGCTCGTCGAATACGAAGAGGGAATGCCCCGGAGTTCCAGGGGGATACACCCCAGCGCCGTTCTCCGCTCCAGCGACGGTGCGTGGCATTTCGGCGAGGTGTCCGGCCAGTTTGAGCCGCTGGCTCTCGCCGCCGGATAGCGTGTTCACCGGCTGTCCGAGGCGCAGATACCCGAGGCCGACCTCCTGCACCACCGTGAGACGCCGGGCGGCCTCGCGCGCGCGCGTCGAGCCTTCCGCGGTGAGGAACCGCACGGCGTCGTCGACGGTCAGGTCGAGCAGGTCGGCGATGGACAGGGGCGGATGCTGCGGACCGAGGCCGGAGGCCGGGATCCGGACCTCGAGAATATGCGGTCGGTACCGGCGTCCTTCGCAGGCTGAGCAGCGGACGAACACGTCGCTGAGGAACTGCATTTCGATCTTTTCGAAGCCGGCGCCGCGGCAGGTTTCGCACTGACCTTGAGCGGAATTGAACGAGAAGGCGCTCGAGGTCAGGCCGCGTTGGCGCGCCGAGTCGCTCCCGGCGAACACCTCGCGGATCGAGTCGAAGGCGCCCGTGTAGACGGCCGGGTTGGATCGCGGCGTGCGGCCGATGGGGGATTGGTCCACCAGCAGCACTGACGAGATTTGTTTTGTTCCCGAGAGCCGGGCGCGGGTGGAGGGACCCGCGTCTTCGGCGCCTTCCTCTCCGCCCTCGTCCTGCTCCGATTCCGATTCACGGACGCCGAGTGAACTGCGGGACACCGCGTCGCCGAGCTCCGTGCGCAGCAAGCGCAGCAATTCGCTGGCGAGCGTGGTCTTTCCCGAGCCGCTCACGCCGGTGAGGCAGACGAGGCGGCCCAGCGGAATCTCCACCGTGACCTCGCGCAGGTTGTGCCGGGTGACCGCCTCGAGACGGAGCGAGGGCGTGGGGCGCGCGGGGTCCGGACCGGCAAGGTAGGGCATGATGGCATCGGCCAATTGGAGTGCGGGCGCGGCCTCCGCGCGGGACGCCTTCTTGCGCCGGGTCGAGGTGGTCCGGGTCGGCGACTCATGGGTGGGGCGCGGATTCGCGCCGCCCAGCACCACCGGCCGGCGCGCGGGGTGCAGGATGACGCGACGACCGGAGAGGTACGCACCGGTGAGCGACTCGGGATGGCGCAGCACCTCCTCGTAGGTGCCCTGCGCCACGATTTGGCCGCCTTCGTCGCCGTGGCCGGGACCGAGATCGACGATCTGGTCCGCTGCCCGCATCACGATCGGATCGTGTTCCACCACCACCACCGAGTTCCCGAGGTCGCGCAACTGCTCGAGGATCCGCACCAGCCGGCGGGTGTCGCGCGGGTGCAGGCCGACGCTGGGCTCATCGAGCACGAACAGCGAGTGGACAAGGCGGCTGCCGAGGCAGGTGGTGAGCGTGACACGCTGCGTCTCACCCCCGGAGAGGGAACGCGTGGTGCGGTGCAGCGTCAGGTAGCCGACGCCGACGTCCACCAGGAAGCCGAGCCGAGACCGCACCTCGGCGAGTGCGAGGGAGATCGGATCGCGCGCGGCAGAGCCGAGTCGGTCCTGCAGGCGTTCGACGATCCGCAGGGCGTCGTCGAGCGGGAGTTGGCAGAAGTCCGAGAGCGACAGGGCGACGGGATGGGCGGCGTCCGGGGCTCCTGCGGTTGGGGCAGGGATCCGCCAGAGCAGGGCGTCGGGCTGCAACCGCCGGCCATCACAAACGGGGCAAGTGCGGTAGGATCGGTAGCGCGAGAGCAGGACGCGCACATGCATCTTGTAGGCTTTGGACTCGAGGTAACGGAAGTAGCCCGTGAGGCCGTACCAGGCGTTGGGCCATTCGTTGTCCTTGCCGTAGTCGTCATCGCCTTCGATCACCCATTTCTGGTGGGCCTCGGAGAGTTCGCGAAACGGCACGTCCATCGGCACGCCTCGTTTCCTTGCCGCGCGCGCCAGGTCAGCCTGGCTCTCGGCACCGGTGCCGGTCTGCCAGGGTTTGACGGCGCCGCCGGCGAGGGTTCGCGTGCGGTCCGGGACGGCGAGTTGGTAGTCGATGCCGATCACCCGGCCGAAGCCCTTGCAATTCGGGCAGGCCCCGATGGGATGGTTGAAACTGAAGAGCGCCGGGGTCGGTTCGGCGTACTCGATGTCGCAGGCGGCGCAATGCAGGTGCCGGGAGAACGGACGATGCCGCACCCACGACGCACCCGGGCGGCTGGGATCGACTCCGGGGCGCCAGGTTTTCAACCGGCCGTGACCGAAATGATACGACTGCTCGCAGGCCTCGACGAAACGTGCGCGGTGTTCCGGTGCGAGGCGCACCCGATCCTGAACGATCTCGAGGGATGCGGGGAGCAGGGTCGTCCAGGCGTCGGGCGGTGCGTCGAGACGCACGAGCGCACCGTCGTGCAGCGCACGCTGAAAACCCTGTCGTGTCACGAGCCCCAGTTGCTCGGTGAGACGGAGCTTCGGCGACAGCGGAAGGGCGAAGGTGACCAGCACTTCCGAGCCGGGCGGAAGCTCGGCCAACACCCGGGTCCAGATGCTGGTCGGCGGCTCTGGCGCGACCGGTGCCCCGCAGGCACGGCAATGCAGAACCGCGAGTCGCGGCCAGACCAGCTTCAGATAGTCGGCAATTTCAGTCATGGTCCCGACGGTCGAGCGGGTCGTGCGCACGCTGTTGCGCTGCTCGAGAGCAATCGCCGGGGGGATGCCTTCGATGGCGTCGACCCGCGGTTTGTCCATGCGGTCGAAGAACTGCCGTGCATAGGGCGAGAAGGTCTCAATGTAGCGGCGCTGCCCCTCGGCGTAGAGCGTGTCGAAGGCGAGCGACGACTTCCCGGATCCGCTCAACCCCGTGATCACGATGAGTCGGCGGGCGGGCAGATCGAGGTCGAAGCCCTTGAGATTGTTCTGACGCGCCCCGCGAACGCGGATGACGTCGAGCCGGTTGGGAGGGCTCATGCGCGGCGCACGATAGGCAGGTCGGTCCGCGAGTCGAGTCTCCGCATCATGGGCGTCGACGATCGGCCGGAGTCGCCCGGAGCTCTTGCTGGAGGGCGAGGACGCGATCCTCTTCCGTGGGAAGCAGGAGGCCCGGTTGCACGCGATCGAGCGCCGCGCGCGCGGCGGCAAAGTCCTCGCGGCTGCGGTGGATCTCGGCGAGCACCAGATGGTAGGCCGAGGCCGCCTGGGTCTCGAGCCGGGAGGGATCGACGCGTCGAAGCAGTTCCGCGGCCTCGTCCACACGGCGGTTCAGGACCAGCGCGAGGGCGTGGTTGATGCGGAAAGGGACGGAATCAGGGAACTCGTTGACGAGTTGCAGCGTGAGCGCCAGGGCATCAAGCGGCTTGGACTCCACGCTCATGAGCACCGCGGCGCGGTTGGAGCGCGCGACGGGGTCCCTGGGCGCGCGATCGAGGAGTTCGCGGCTCGACTCCGACAGGACCTCGGAATTCCTCGCCGACATGGCCGCCGAAAACAGGGCGAACCAGTAGCGGGGAAGCGACAGCATGTCGGCGCGCTTCGCTTGGAGCAGCGTGACCGCGTGGCGCGCCCGACCATCGCGCACGAACTCGGACGCGATGCGCAGGGCTAGCAGGTTGTCGAGAACGCGGGATTCGGACAGTTGGCGCGCGAGGGCCTCCGCGGCCACCCGCCGCTGTTCCGCGACTTCTGCGCGGTATTCCGCAAAGATGCCCTGGATGCGGGCGGTCTCGAAGGTGGCGGTCTGTCCACGCACCTGGGCGGCCGCGGCACGCACGTCGTTCCAGCGGCGGCTGTCGGCGAGGATGGCGAGGTACACCTCCCAGGCCCCGGGATGGGCCTGGAACCTCGGAATCGCGCCTTCGAGATAGGTGAGCGCCTCGTCGCGCAGCCCGAGACTGGAGAGGGCGGCCGCGTAATCCGCGGCCTCCTGTGCGAGCCGCGGCGCGAAGGGAAGGTTCTTGGCGCGCGCGCGGGCTTCGTCAACCCGCCCGAGGGAGGCAAGATGACGCCACAGGATGACGTGTTCGCCGACTGAATCGGCGCGTCCTTCGGAGAGTCGGGTGAGCGCTAGCTCGAGGTCCGCCAGGACACCCCGACGGGCCGCCGCGCGCAGCAGCAGTCGCGCGGAGGCGAGTCCCGCCGGCCCGGCTGCGCGCGAGCTCTCCCTCAAACGCAGGAACGCCTCGACGGACGACGTGCCCGTCTCCCATCCGGCGAGCCAGGCGTCATGGTAGGGACGCATGCGGGGGTCACCGGACCACTCGGCGCGATGGCGGTTCCATGCCGCGGCGAACGGTGCGCCCTGGCCCGCAGCGAGGAGACAGCGCGCCCGCGCCGCCTCAATCACGGCCCCGGTGGCGCCGGCTCGGTCCATCCAATCGAGCGCGAGCTGGGGCAGTCGGTGCTTCTCGAGGACGTCGACCGCGAGCACCAGGTCATTGGCGTTGGTGCCCGCCAGCGCGAGGAGCCAGGTTCCGCTCAGGATGCCGGCCACGGTCTGATCAGCCGGGGCGTCCGGCGAATCCCGCAGGAACTCGAGGAGGCCGCGGTGCAGGGCCGGACTGCCCAGGTTGTTGGCCAGCGCCGCGCGCCAGGCGGTCAGTGCAGCGTCGGTCCGGCCGGCGGCGGCGTGGCTACGGGCGGCGCCGGACAGGGACCGTGCCTGGATGAGGTCGATGAGGCTGACCCGGATCTTCGCCTTGGAAAAGCCGTCGGGCGTCGTCTGCCACATCCTCGGAATGCTCACGGCCAGCGCCAAGCCGCAGCAGACAATCGCGGAGAACGCCACGAAGAAAAGGCCGTCCAAGACCAGCGTGCGCAGGAGCGGATAGCCCTCGAGCCGCATCGCCAGCCGTTGTCGGAAGGTGGGTGTTTCCACGTCAGTTGCGCGGACCC
>CAZYJB010000179.1:0-7406 GCA_964647675.1 uncultured Verrucomicrobiota bacterium
GAGCGTCTTGCCTTCGCCGGTGGCCATCTCGGCCAGCCAGCCGCGATGCAGCGCGGCGGCGCCCATGAGTTGCACGGGAAACGGACGGAGCCCGGTCTGCCGGTAGGCCGCTTCACGCACGGCCGCCAGCGCGGCAGGAACTTTCAAGTCGACGTCGCGTCCGCCGCGTCGGAAGTGCGCACGCATCGCGAGCAACTGCTCCTGCAACTGATGATCAGTGAGGGTCCGGCACGCCTCGGATCCCCGCTCGGCCTCCTGGGCGATGCGTTCGAGCTCGGCCAGTTTGGCGGCGCGACGGTGCGCGGCGCCGATGGCCCAGTTGACCACCGCATCGATGCCCTTGGGCAGCTCGCCAGCCGGGCGGAACTGGACGCGACGATATTCCTGGCTCGGCGTCATCACAACGTCACCACTGGTAGCGCCGCTGCAAGAGCTGTCGCAACGCACGCACCCAGCGCGGGAGCAGGGGCTCAGGCGGCAGGTCGAATCGCACGCGACCGGCCCGGCCATGGAGCAGGATGGCTTCACCAGCCTTCTCCAGCGTACCGCGGACCTCGAAGAACGGCTCCGCGGCGCGTACGCCATTGGGATCGTTGGCGGCGGTGCGGACCGGGCCGCCGGCGAGCCAGCCAAGAGCGGCGGAGGGAAGGTCGCGGCGTTCGGCGGGGATCACCTCGACGTTTCGCAGGGCCAGACGTTGGCCCGCCTGGCCGAGGATCCTGACCTCGGCGTCCCGCATGCGCCCGCCGAAGAGACGGTCGGCGTCCTCGGATCCGATCACGGCATGGAAATGGAACGCCGAGGGGTCGAGCACGACGCCGAGATCCGCGCCGCGCGGCAGCCAGCGCCCGGTCAACTCCGAGGCGTGCGGATAAACCCAGGCGCCGGTTTGGGTGGCGCGGACCACGAGATTGGAACGGTAGTGACCCAGGAGTTGGACGGTAAGCAGGGCGGACTCGCGGAGTTGGCGAAGGGGCTGGAGGTTGGGCACGGCCTCCTGCAGTGCCTGCCGGATACGGGTTTCGACCTCCTCGAGGCGCGCGCGCGCGTTGGCGAGTTCGAGGTCGAGTTCCTGACTCTCCATCTCGACGAGGGGTTGTCCTGGGGTCACCGCCTGGCCGGGTTGCGCGAGCAGGCGCGCGACGCGACCCGCGGTCTCGTTGTGCACCTCGGTCCAGGCCTGGCTGCGCGCGATGCCAGGGGCCCGGAAATGATGCGGGAAGGGGACGAACTGCAGGAACACCAGCAGCACGCCGGCGATCGCGAGCGTCGCGGCGATGGCCCGCGGGCGCGTGCGGTCGAGGCGCGGACTGGAGGCCAGATAGTTGATCAGTTTGAACGTCGGCACGAGCAGCCAGACAACGGCGCAGAACGCCGCCATCAGGAGGCCGATGAGCAAAAAGCTGTCGGCGACGAAGAGCAGCACTCCGGCGAACACGAAGACGCGGTACACGCCGCTGGTGACACCGAACACGCCCAGCCAGGCCGCCTCGGTGCGGTTGTCGGCGGGCTGCACATCCTTCTTGAGGCCGTAGAGATACTTCTCCGCCCAGTAGCGCAACTGCCGGTTGGCGCGCTGCGCGAGGTTGGGGATCTCGACCAGGTCGGACAGGATATAATAGCCGTCGAATCGCAGCAGCGGATTGAGATTGAAGAGGGCCGCCGAGACCGAGGCCACGAACATCATGTTATAGGCCACGCTGTGGACGATCCCCGGGCCGGTATTGGCCCACGCGAAGACCGCCAGGGCGGCGACGAACAGTTCGACGATGACACCGGCGAGGCCGACCATCACGCGCTTCCAACGTTCCTTGAATCCCCAGGCGGCCGTGGCGTCGACGTACGGCACCGGCGTGAAGATCATGAAGAGCACGCCCATGGTATGCACCTCGCCGCCCCATTTGCGGCAGAAGTAGGCGTGCCCGAACTCGTGCAGCGTCTTCAGGATCACCAGGCCGAGGTAGAGAAACGCGAGATTCGACGGCGCGAGCAATCCCTGCGCCTCATCCTTGGCGAGGGTGAAGTGGTCGGCCACCACCTTCACCGCCCACCCGACCACGACCAGCCAGAGCAGCGCTCCGACCGGGCTGATGAGCTTGCCGACCGCCGGCAGAGTGCGGACGAGAAAGGTGTCGGGATCCAGGAGTGGAATCCGCGCGAACATGATGTTCATCAGGCGCCCGCGCAGCTCGCGTTTGCGCGTCTTCTCGTACCGCTTGAAGAGCTGACCGGCATCCGAGGTGGCGGCGTACTGCAGGAGATTGGCGTGGTAAAGCTGTGCCAGCAGTTGCAGCACTGCCTCCTGGCCTGGGGCCTCGTCGGGGAAGCGTTCCAGGCACTCGCGCCAGGCCTCTTCCACCGTGCGGTTCGTGGTGAGGCGCGCCACAAACTCGTACGCCGCGGGCCGGAGGCGGAAGTACTGGTTGTTGAAAGGATTCTGCAGCACGTACCAGCGCTCGCCGCGGAACCGCTGGCGATGCACCTGCACGGTCGGCCGCAGCGCGACCCGCTGATTGGCGACGCGATACCAGGACTCGCTGAACGTGGGAGGGGCCTCGGTCATGTCAGGTCATGTCACCACCACAGGAAGAGGCGCAGAAAGTCCACCGTGCGATGGGTGAGGATCCACAGCAACGTGCGGCGCTCGACATTCACCTTGAGGACGCCGCTCATGCCCGGCCGCCACCAGTCTTCACGGGCCTCGTCGATCGCGCAGCGGACGAGGAACACGTTCTCCTTCTCCTTCGGCACGGCCGCCGGTTCGATGCGCACGAGGCGGACCTGGTGTTTGCGTTTAGGCTGCGCGAGGAAGGCGATCTCACCCGCCGAACGGTCGAGGATCTCATGGACGTCGCGCTCGTTGACCTCGGCCTCGACGTACAGCGTGTCGAGGCGCGCCACCTTGAACAGCGCGTCGCCCTGCCGCACCGGGGCGCCGATGCGCTGCCGAAGATCGCCCTCCACGACGACACCCTCGAAGGGCGACGCGAGCTTCGCCTGGCGCAGGCGGTACCGCGCCACCTCGAGCCGGGTGCCCGCCTGATCGGCCAGCGCCTGCGCGATGCGCATGTCGGCCGGTGAGTTATTGGCCCGCGCTTTCTCGGCCTCGCGCCGGAAGCGCGTCTGGTCCGCGACCGCCGCGGCTTCATCGAGCACGAGTTGGTCGGTATTCAGCGAGAGCAGCGTGCCGCCCGACGCGACGGTATCGCCGGCGCGCACGTCGACCGCCTTGATGTAACCGTCGAAGGGCGCGGTCAGGTAGGTCACTTCGTCGCTGCGCAGGATAAAGTTGCCTTCCACGCGGTACGGATAGATCGGCAGGAGGAGCGCCACGATCGCCAGCGCGCCCACCACGGCACCGACCTTGGCCCAGGTGTGCTCGGGCCCGAACCACGATCCCGCGCGATCCTTGAACGCATGCACCCAGCGCGATCCGAACCAGCGGTCGGTGCGGTGCAGATCGGCGAGCCGCCGCGCCACGGTGTCGCACGCAAGGCGCAGCTGTTGGACCTCGAGCGCGTCGAAGGGCCGCGCCTTGCGTTCGCAGGTGATGGCGGCCACGGCCTTGCCGCCCGCGCGCAACGGGACCGAGACCATGTGACCGGTGTGATTGGCGTCGAGAAAGGCCTGGTGCTCGCGCGAGACGAAAGTGGCTCCTTCGGGCGGTGGAGCGATGACTTCGTCGTCCTGATCGAGTGCCTCCTCCATGACCTTCTCGATGGCCTGCACCGCCGCCATCTGTCGGTCAAAACGTTCGGTGCGGCTGATGGACTTGAGCCGAACGAAGCCGCCCTGGAGCCAGCCGGCGCTGACGCGCTCGCATTCGAAAGCCCCGGCGATGGCGTTGCAGAAGGCCAGATTGGCCGCGAGAAATCGCGTCTCTGCATTGACCGGCACAACCACATCGAGCACTGACGCGAACTTCTGCACGTCGCGCCGTGCCTGGCTGGCGGCCTGGTTCGACTGGTAGGCAAGGGGGACGTCGGCGGCGAGCTCCAGGCGCAGCAGGCGCTGGACGACGTCGGCCTCGCTCATGCCCAGTCCGAGGAAGGCCGCCACGCAGTGCTGCGATTCCTCGAGGAAATGGAGTCCGACCCCGAAAGCAAACGGACGCGTGCCCGCCGTGGGATTCTCGAGCGGCAGCAGTCCGCGGCCTTCGCGGAGGCAGAGGTCGGCGAGATCGGGCAGGCAGCGCAGGAACGGCTGCACCGAACGGTCGGCGTGCCCTTCCGGCGTCCACTCGGCGATCTTGAGCAGCTTCTCGGGCGCGCGCGGATCCCGGCGCAGCACGATGCCGCGCGAGGCGCCGGCGACCTGCGAGAGCGCGTGGATGAGCGTGGGCCAGAACTCGGCGGGCGGACCGGAGAAGCGCCGCAGCCGCCGCAGTTCGGCGAGCAGCGCGTCGAAGGCCACCGGTTCGGTGGTGGGATTGGGGGTCGACATGGCGTCAGGGCACGATCATACGGCCGGCGATCCCGGGTCGAATGCGCTGGTCCGGGTTGTCGAAGAGCACCTTGACTCGGAGCAGGCCGCTCGCGGGATCCACCACCGGTGCGATGTAGTGGACTGAGCCTTCGACCTCCACGACGCCGTCGCGTCCATCGAACTGCAGTTTGACACGCTGCTCCAGCTTCAGGCGCTGCCAGGCGCGTCCCTCGCAATCGGCCACGAAATAGCAGGTCCGGGTGTCGACCACGCGCACCACTGGTGCGCGTTCCTCGTCACAGGCCTCGCCGACCTGCTTGAAGTAGCGCGCGATCTGGCCGTCGACCGGCGCGACGATCTGGCGGCGGCGCAGCATTTCCTCCGAGAGTTCGAGTTCGATCATGGCGATCTCGGCTTCGGTGCGCTTCTTGTCGATCTCCTCGCGACTCACCGAAATGGTGTTCTTGCCGGCCAGGGTCTCGAGCCGGTTCAGCTCGGTGGCGGCGAGCTGTTTGGCGAGCTTTCGGCGTGCGACATCGAGTTCCTCCAGACGTTTCTCCAGCTCGATCAGCACCTGCCCCTTCTTCACCGTCGCGCCCTCCGGGAAGTGACGCGCCGCCACGATGCCGGTGGCGGGGAAGGCCATGGTCGAATCCATGACCGGCTCCGAAATCCCGGCGACTTCGACCGTCTGAGCGTGAACCGCACCGGCCAGCGCGGTCCAGGCCAGGGTCACAACGGCGCAGGCGGCGCGGCAGCGGGCCACTGCTGCCCGGGCTCGGACGCCGGGTTTCAGGATGAAGGCACCGGGTGAATGGGATTTCATGAAAGCGGGGGAAGGGGGTCGGTCACGGCTTCGGCTCGGCGGGCTGGGCCAGCGCATCGAATTCCCGTGCCGCGCGGCGCTCGAGGTCCTCCCACCGCACCGGCGGCGTCTGGGCGAGGCGCAGCCGCTCCCGCGTCAGGTGGCGGAGCTGGTCCTTGGTGATCTCGAGGTCGCGGACGCGCAGCATGGTGCCGCGGATCAGTTCGAGCTCGAGGAGTGCTCGTCGATAGAGCACCTGACCTTCAACGACCGCCGATCGCGCCTCGGACAGGCGTTCCTCGGTCTCCAACACCGTCACGCTCTCGATGCCGCCGACGGAGAGACGGTCCAACTGAGTCTGCAACAGGCGCTCGTGGAAGGTCGCGACGGCCCGGTAGTTCTCGATGTCGTCGAGATAGAGGCGCAGGCGCCGCCGCGCGGCGTCCAGTCCGTTGAGAAGCTGGGTTTCGACCTCCTTGATGCCGAACTCGGCGCGCTCCTTGCCCAGCAACGCGGCGCGGTATTCGTTGCGCTCCTTGACGCCGCCGGAAATGGGGATGCGCAGCTCGACGGCCACCGACCAGGCGGGAAAGTCCTGGGAATCCACGTCGCTCCACGAATCGCCCAGGTTGCGGCCGAGTCCGTTGAGGCCGTAGCTGGCGCGCAGGTCGACCTGGGGCAGGCGCTGGTTGCGCGCGTACTTCACACGGATGCCCTCCTGCGAGAGCTGCGCGTGGCGCGCGAGGTAATCGGGATTGTTCTGGAACGAAGCCTCGACGTCGGCCTGTCCGGCCACGAAATCCTCCTGGGCCGCCGGCTGGTCGGTGGCACGGGGCAGGGCCGCCGTGTCGGTCGGGGTGCGCCCGAACAAATTGCCCAGGCGCCCCGCGACCTCGATCACCTTCTGCCGGTTCTCGTTGAGGCGCGCACGGCGCAGGGAAATGCCGGCCTCCGCCTGCAGCACTTCGAGCTCGGGCGCCTTGCCCACCTCGAGACGCGATTTGTTGTCGGACAGGATCTTCTCGCTCAGCGCGACCGAATCACCGGCGATGCGCGTCTTCTCCTGTGCCAGATAGAGTTCCCAATAGGCGGATTCAGCCTGGGCCAGCGTGAGCATCAACTGCCGGCGGTACTCCTGGAACGCGACTTCCGAGGCCAGCGCGGCGAGCCGGATCTTGGCCATGGTGGTGCCGACCCCGAAGTTCTTGAGCAACGGCTGAACCAGCGTCGCGCCCAAAAACGTCTCGTACTCCGGACCGATGTAGAGGCGGTTTGTGTCGCTGCCGCTGTACTGCAGGTTGTTGCCCAGCTCGCGCATGGTGTAACCGAGACGCAGACGCGTGCCGGTGGGCGCGAGGAACTCGATGCCGGCGTTGTAGAATCGGTTGCGCTCGAGGAAGACCGGGGTCGAGGGGCCGAACAGGCCGAGGCTCGCCTGCTGCTGGGTGTTGTTCGGGCGGTCGGTGTCGACGCGTTCCACCGAGCCGACGATCTGGGGTTCGAAAATGCCGCGCTCGGCCTGGTACACCCGCCTCGAGATCTCATGTTCGAGCATGCGCATCTGCACGCTTTCGTTGCGATTGGCCACCAGTCGCCGCACATCGGCAACGGTGAGATCGGAGGTGGGCATCTCGAACACCCCCGCCGCGTCCCCCCCCGCGGCGGAGCCCGCAACGAGCAGAACGCCGCTCCAAGCCAGCGCCACGGCAACCGGACCACGCCGGCGCGGGAGGGTCCCGCCTGCGATGGAGGAGGCAGGTCGGGCGCATTTCCGTGCGGGGCCGGGCAACAAACGGGGCAGGGGCATAGGTGAAGACGAGATCGCTCGCGACGTCCTTGAAATCGTTCGGTGTTGGTGGAAGCCACGCGGAATGAACCGGATCCACTCCCTCAGCTCAAGGAGAAATCCAGTTCCTCAAGCGCGCGGAGCCCCGGCGGGGAACCTCGTGAGGTCGTCGGAGTTTCCTCGTGCAGTCGTGCGCAGCTCTTCGCTACGTTTTGCGTCGAAGCATCCCATGCCGACCGCGACCGCCAACGTGACCCAACTGCTCCACGGCGCACGCCTGTCGTGTGTGCTGGTGGCACTCGCCTTCACATGGAGGCCGGGTGTGGCCACCGCCGCGGAGTCCGCGACCCTGTCCTTCAACCGCGACGTGCGCCCGATTCTTTCGGAGCA
>CAZYJB010000180.1:0-7404 GCA_964647675.1 uncultured Verrucomicrobiota bacterium
TGACCGCCTTGGTCACGGCCTGCGCCCCGGTTTCAGCCGGTGAGGACCACAGGGTGTCGAAACCGCGCTGGCCGCCGGTTTCCTGCTTGTTCCGTTTCTTAAGGGCGCTGGCCACCTTGCGGTCGTCGCCTTCGATGGGTTCCCAGGCGGCGTCGGGAATGCCGTTGGCCATCAGCTCAGGCGTGGTGCCCAGGAGGGCGTTGCCGTGCTGGATGTGGGAGTTGAGGAAGGTCAGCGGCAGGCCGGGCTCCACGGCTTCCATCCACAGGCTGACTTTGCACAACTCGACCGCCATCGGGTTGAGGTCCACGCCGTAGATGCACTTGCCCACGACCTGGCGCAGGGCATGCCGGTATTCGGCTCCGGAGGGCGTGCCGTTGGCCTGGAGACGGGCCACATGGGCCGCGAGGCGTCGCGCCGCCGCGAGAAGGAAGTGCCCGGAACCGCAGGCCGGATCGACGATGGAAAGGCCCAACAAGGCCTCCACGGCTTTGCCGGGGTTCTTGGCGATGGTGTCGGCGATGACGGGCTCCAGGGCACTGTCGAGCAACACCTGCACGAGGCTGTCGGGCGTGTAGTAGCTGCCGGTGGTTTTTCGGGCGTTGCCCTTGGTTTCGTCGCCAGTGGCGAAGCCGAACTGGCGGCGCTCCACGTTGGCCTGAGGGACTAGTTCCAGAAGGCTCTCGTAAACGCTGCCCAGTTCCTCCGGTCCCATGTCACGCCAATTGACCCGGGCGAGGGCGCCGTCCTCGCGGAGCCACGCCAGCTTGAAGAGCGCGAGCAGCAGAGCCCGGTTCTCCAGCCTCGCGGCATCGAGCGCAGGGCATTGGTTCCCGGCGAAAATGCCGGCCAAGGCTGGCAACCCCAGCCGAAGTTCTCCGCCGGCCAGACCACGCAGGACCACCTTGGCGGAGTCCCAGAGGTCGGAGAATCGGTCGTGCGCGCTGCGCTTCACCGAACGGTCGCAGAGGCGACGCAGGGCGTAGCCGCCGGCATAGAGCGCCTTGGCGGCATCGCTGGTGCCCTCGGGATGCAGGAGGTTTCGTTCCTCCACGGTCAGCAGGAAGATCAGGCGATAGACGAGGCGCAGGAGTTGGCTGAAGTAATCCCGGGTGGACAACGAGCCATCCTGGAGCACCGAACGGAGGGCCTGATTGTCCGGGTGGGACAGGAACCCCTGGCCAAGGGCAGTGAGGGCTTCCTCAACCCCTTTGCGCAGGTGCTCACGGGCGCGAGTCCCTTCCTTGCGGCCGGCTTCGCGCCATGATTCCAAGGCGCACTCGTTGGCAGGCTGGCCCTCGCGTCCAAAGCGCGTTTCGTGGAGCAACAGCCAGAGGGCAGCGAAATCGGCGTAACGCTCCTCGGTGAAGATGCGAACGAGGTCCGCCTCAATCCACGCCGGGCGGGTCAGGCTGGCGTTGTCGCGGAGGACGCGCAGCGTCGAACCGTCGGTCGCAATGCCCCACACGGCACCCTCCGCCGCGTTGAGGTATTCCTGGGCCAATCCTAAGGAACTGCGGCGGCGACCTTCATCCCCGAACGTCGGCGACAACGTATCGATGCCGCTGGCAGCAGGGGCGATGACCACCGGCACGCGCAAACCCAAAGCGGCGTGGCCGATCGGATAGCTCCGCTCGGAAAGCACGAGAGCCTCAACCCGGGCCAGCGAGGTGAAGCCGAAGCTCTCCCGCAGCAGGGATGTCATGAAACGCTCGGACAGGGCTGCACGGTCGACGCTGGACGTCTGGCCGGCGGCAAACTCCTTCCAGTGCGCCTGGGCGATCCGCCAGTAACGGCCGATCTCATCGCGGAGGTTCAACCCCTTGGGGATCCGGTAATCGGACTCGCTTTGGGAGTCCGCCGCCACCTGCGCAACCTTGGACAACCATTCGGGAGACAACAGACTGCCTTCGATGGCCAGGGCCTCGAAACCCAGTTGAGCTTCCTTGGCGCGGGTATTTCTGCGGGTGGCCATGGTCAGTTCACTTTGGGCAAGAGCGCAAACAGCCCGATCACATCGACGGGCAGCAGGGATTTCACGCTGTAGCTGCCCCGAGCGTCGGCGGCCTCGCGGACCCGGCGATGATCGGCCAACAAGGCCTGGGCACGACGTTCCGCAAAGGCCGCGAGATCCGCCTTGCGGGCTTCCAACTGTGTGATGGCTTGGGCCACAAACCGATCACGCACGTGCGGGGGCGGATCGGACAGCGGTGCCGGTTGCAGCAGCCTCAGCGCATCGGGCCCTTCCATCGGAATGTCGTTGCTGCCCCAGGCGACCGCAGTGGCTTCCTCGACCAATGTCGTGGTGCTTGTGGTGCCGCGCTGGGCACCCAGTTGATGTCGCAGACGAACGAGGGCCACCCAGGTCAGTGAGGTGACGCCTTCGGCCACCCAACAACCCACGCGCCCCAGCACACCGGGGTCGGTCTCGTCGTTTTGCCCCACCACACCAAGCGTTCGTTCGAGCAGCGTTTCGGCCAGCACCGAGACCAGAGGGTGACTGCGCTGGACCGGACGACAACGCGGTGCCGGCGGATAGTCGAAATCGAGCAGCATGGTTCCCAGCAGGCCTTCGGCCTCCAGTCGCTCGCGAACATCCTCGGGCAAGGCGGTGAGCGGCGTCTTGAAGCCGCGCTTCATGGGTTCCAATGCTCCGCCCAGACGGGCCAAGGCTCGACCGGTAAAGCGTTGCACGTCCTCCTTGCCACCCAGGGCGGAGAGGGACTTGCGCCATTCGGGCAGGACTTCCTCGGGCTTGAGCCGACGCTGGGCGAACACCGTGCGATTCCGCTTCGCCATCTCCGCCGCATCCTGCCAGCGCGCTTCGATGGCCTTGGCTTCCTCCAGCTCCAGGAAGCTGAAGGTCTGCTGACGACGTTGGCTGCGTTCACCCCGCCGCAACAGTACGGCCTTCATCAAGGCTTTGCTCAGGGTATGGCCGTCATCAGGCAAGGGCACCGGAACGCCAAGTTCCTCGCGGATCTTCTCGGCTTTGCGCAAGATCACCTCCAGGACGGCACCATCGACAGGATTGTTCTCGCCGTAGATCAAGGTCGCCCGCACCACCGGACGCTTCTGACCGAAACGATCCACGCGGCCTTCGCGCTGTTCGTGTCGGGTGGGATTCCACGACAGGTCGTAGTGGACGACGGCATCGAAGTTGTCCTGAAGGTTGACGCCCTCGGAAAGGCAGTCCGTGGCGATCAAGAGCCGACGATCCGCCTCACCCAACAACGCCACCTTTTCCCGGCGCTCTTCCGAGGTGATTTCACCGGTGACGACGGCGACCGTCACGTCCTTGAGCTTCGACGCCAGATGCTTGGCCAGATAGTGAGCCGTGGCGATGTAGCGGCAAAAGACCACCGGGCTAAACCCGTCACGAAGCTGTTCCGCCAGATGGTCAGTCAACAGGCGCAGCTTGGGGTCACCAGCCTGACCCGCCAGTTCTTCCGCCTGTTCGATGAGCCGAGCCAGCACAGCGGCTTCACTCGCCGCAGGCGGTTCCAAGTCGTCGTCAGGAAGCGTGTCAGCAGCGCCGTCGAACACGCGGGCCTCCAGCTCTTCCTCGCTGCTTTCGTCCGTCGTTCCAGCGCGCGTGCGCAGGGCTTGGGCCGCTGCCGCCGGGCTGGAGGCCACGCACCGCATCAGGGCAAGGGTGCCCCAGAAACTGAGTCGCTGGGCGCGTTCATCGCCTCCCGCCGCTTCAACGACCGTGGCGCAGTAGTCGAGCACCTCCTCGAAGAACTTGTCCCAGGCTCCGGTAAGGAAATAGGTCAACGGCTTGGTTTCTCGTCGAGGGAAAAGGCTGCCGTCCTGCCATTCCGCGATGTCTGGTCTCCGGCGTTGGACGAAATGCCGCGAAAGCCGGTCCCGCATGCGGGTGCGCTCCTCGCCCGTCACCTCCGCCAGGCGCTCGAACTCTGGATGCAGCAGGCCGAGCAACCGGTAGAACGCCGGCTCGTCGCCGCTGTGTGGGGTCGCCGTGAGCATCACCAGATGCCGCGTCGGGGTTTCGACCAGGCCTTTGAGGAGTTCATGCCGCTGGTGCCGCCCCTGACCGGTCGCGGTGCAGGTATGAGCCTCGTCGACGATGACCAACTCGGGGCAGGCCCGGAGAAACTCCGCGCGTCGCTTCTCGCTCTTGATGTAGTCGAGACTGACGACCGTGTGCGGGTGAGTTGTGAAGATGCTCTCGCTGGGTGGAAGATTGCGCTCAAGTCGGGCGGCACTCGCGGCGGTGACCGCCACGGGGTGCAAGTGGAACCTCCCTTCCAGCTCGCTGACCCATTGATCCACCAAGTGCGGCGGACAGAGCACGGTGAACCGCTCAACTTCGCCACGGTCGAGCAGTTCGTGGGCGATCAGCGCCGCCTCGATGGTCTTCCCGACGCCGACGTCATCGGCGATCAGCAGCCGGACAGTCTCCAGCTTGAGCGCCATGAGCAACGGCACGAGCTGGTAGGCACGCGGTTCGATGGCAATCTGTCCGAAGCTACGGAACGGACCAGCGCCACGGCGCAAGGAAAGGATCAAGGCGTCCCGCAGGAGCAAGGCGGCATCGTGCCCGGCCTTCTGGCTGGGTTCCGGCTTGGGGAAGGAAGCATCAGAAACCGGTTCGGCCTCCAGACCGATGTGGATGAGCGTCTGGTCTTCCTCTGAGCCCGATACCGGTCGAACGCGCAAGACCTCGGCGTCGCTGCCAGAGAGCACAATCCATTCGCGTCCACGCGCCCGGACAAGGCTACCGGGAGTCCACCGTGACGGCTGTGGCGAGGGTGAGAGCGTGGCGGTCATGCAGATCTTCCAAGGAGGCGGGCGAGCTTCGGAACCGACTCAACCCAAGCGGTGGCATCCAGTCCAAGGACAACGATCTCGAAGCCCTTTTCTCTGAGGGCGGCCAGCAACTCGGCGCTTGGTGTCTCGAAGGCCGCAGCGACGTAGTAGGCCCGCCATGCCAGCGGCAAGGTCAGGCCATTGGCTCCCAGTGGCTCGGGGTCAGCAGCCGGGAGGTCGAGTGGACGAACGTGTTCTAGCCATCGTGCGAGGATTGGGCCGTCGGCAGTGGCTGGTGAGGATTGAGCCGGCGACGGTGGCGGCGCAGGTTCGATGCCGGTCAACCTTGAGCGCGCCAACCGCAGGAGGAGTGAGCGAGCGTCCTGGTTGCGTCGATCAAGCAACTCGTGATCGGGCTGGTTGTAATAGGACATCACGCAGCGGTAGCAGGCGGCGACACAGGTCGTGCCGGCAACATCCACCAGAGTACTCGCAGTCGCAGGCAGGTTCTCCTCGACGTCAAAATGCATGATGGCCAGTGCCTGACGGGCGACTTCAGCCAGGAGGTGTGCTTCCACGGCCAACCGAGTCAGGACGCCAGCCCCGCCTTCTGTTGCCTCGTAGAACAGGAAGCCGGTGCGCTCGTCGCGGGTTGGCATGGGTTCAGCGAGAACTTCGCCTTCCTCCAGCTGGAACACGGCTTCAATGCCGCGAAGCAGCGCGTGTTGAACGGTAGCGATGGCTCCCTGGGCCAAGTCGCATTCGCTGGGTTGGAGCAGCAGCGCGTTCTTGCGATCCTGCACTGTAGGAACAATCCACTGCCGGGGCGATATCGTGGGATCGGCCGGCTCTTCCTCGTCCTCGTTCTTGGCCCAAAAGCCCGACACCGGGTCCATCTTGAAGCCAAGTTGAGTCCGGTTCTTCCGACGACGAAGACCCTTGTTGATCCGGGTGATCGTCGCACCGGGACCATAGGCAAGACGCACGATCGCCCCTTCGGCATCGCTGGCGACACCGCGTCGCACGTCAAGAATGTGGTCACGAATTGCCCACTCAAACGTCGTCTGGAGTTCGAAGCCCTGGCGTTGCCGTTCTTCGTCGTTGGCGGTGATGCGTTCCGTGGGTTGGGTGGCGACGTTTTCGATCCGGTAGGTGTGCTTGACGATCTCGGCCTCGCCGAGGGCAGCACCGCAGGCGTGGCACATCGACACCTCGTCGTTCCAATGGCCACCGCCGCAGATGCGGCAGATGCGCACCGTCTTGGTGGGCAGCCGAACATCGGCCGAACCGCCGGACTGCTGGTTCAGGGCGAGCATGGCACGCACGACGCGGTAAGCCCGGCCCTCGTGATACACCAGGCTACGTGGGCCGAACTCCGACAAGGCGAGGAAGCGGGGGCGCTGGAGGTAGGTCTGCTTTCCCCGACCGTCGCTGGTGGCCGGGATGTAGGCCATCAACGGCAGACGTGGGAAGTTGTAGCCCGGCAGGAACCCTTCCGTGGCGAGATAACGGTAGGTGTAGAAGTCGCTGGAAAGGCTGCTGGTGCCCTTCTGCAACAGGTTGATCTGGTCGATGGCCTGGGCATGACGAATCTGGGCGGCACGCTTTTCGTGCTGGGGAGCCGAGTAGTCGTCCATCGTCCGGCGGGCAGCATCGCGCTGTTGTTCGGCGGCGACAAAAAGGTCCCGCCAACGGTCAAAGGCCTGATCGAATCGACGTGGGGCACTCTTCACCACCTCGGCTGCGAACACGTCACGACCCGAATACCACGGAGCCAATTCAGGCGTGAGATCCTCCTGGAGAAGGTCGAGCACACGCTGGATGCGGCGCAGCGCCTCGGCCCCAACCCGAGGCAGGGTCATGGGCTCGCTGACCTCCTTGCGAATCGGCCGTGCGCTTTCGCTCAGGACCAGAAGCTCCGCGATGGAGGAATCAAGGGGCTGTTCCGTGCAGGCAAGCCACACGGCCGACAAGTGGCTTTCCACCAGGTCACGGTTGGCCAGGTCCAGCAATGGTGGACGAACCTCGCCATGCACCATGGCCTTCGGGTTGCGGAAGAAATACTGGTCGTGCGGGCTCTGCGAGGAGCTGTAGGTGAGCACGAGTGCGGCCTGGCCGCTGCGACCGGCACGACCGCTCCGCTGGGCGTAGTTCGCGGGCGTGGGCGGCACATTACGTAGATAAACGGCGTTCAGGGCCGAGATATCCACGCCCAGTTCCATCGTGGGCGAACAGAAGAGGACGGGGAGGAAACGGTTGGCTTCCCCGATTTCCCGTAGGTGCTTTTCGTCGGCGGTCAGCTCACCCCGCTCCTTCTCACCGAAACGGAATCGCTTCTCGCGCGCTGCACGTTTCTCGCCTTCGACTTGAGCCGTGTGCTCGCGTGCCTCGAACCCGAAGAGCGGATGCACCGGTGACCGCAAGGTGGCGGCGAGGTTCTGGTAGAACGAACGGAAGAAGGTGTTCTCTTTGGAGTTGCTCGCCTCCGAAGCAGTGCACCTCTTGAACAGGACGCAGGCATCGTTGAGACGAAAACCGGTTTGGTCACCGAACGGGGTGTTTTCCTCGGAAACGAGGCCATGCGTGCAGGCGGCCCGCAGCAGCGCCTCGATGACTGCGTCAAACTCTTTG
>CAZYJB010000181.1:0-7367 GCA_964647675.1 uncultured Verrucomicrobiota bacterium
CCCCAGGTGCGGCGCAGACCGAGTCCGACCTGCCAGGCGGAGAGTCCGGGCGCCGCGCTCGAGAAGAGCGAGTTTTCGATCTCGCCAGTGTCGGTGTAGGAGCGGCCCGAAAGATCCAGCATCCAGCCCGTTGACGGTTCGAACTGGAGCGAGGCGCCGGCGTAGTGGGATCGAAAGGTGGGCCGCTCCTCCGCGTAGCCGCCGTAGGCGCGAAGGACCCAGCGCTCGCCGAGCGCCAGGTTGAGGGAACCCTGGTAGCTGAAGCGATGGCGGCGGTTGGTGGTGTCGGTGATGCGCGCCTCGTTGAGCACGCGCACGCGCCGATGGAGCACATTCTCGAACGCCACGTGATAGGAGGCGGTGTAGAGGTCCGGGCGGCCGCGGCGCAGCCCCTCGAAGTCGATCTCGTAACCGGGTGCGATCTGGTCGTGCAGATAGCTGATGTCGCCCTGCACGAAGGCCACCGTGGGGAGATACTCGATCCGCAGGCCCAGCGTGACGCTCTCTCCGCGTGGCGCAGCCTGCTCATAGCCGGGCAGGGAAGCGAACTGCTGGCGATAGTACTCGTTGAGCCAGGCGGTGCGGTAGTCGCTGAAGCCCTCGTAGGCGGCGCCCGCCACCTGGAGCGTCACGGTGTCGAGAAGGCGGCCCTCCACCGCCAGCGCGCCGCCGAAGCGATGCTCCTCGACCGGCGCGGCCGACCCGAGGAAATCAAACGGCGCGGGTTCATAGTCGAGGCCGTAGGTGTTCAACGCGACGCTGGCGGTGACCTCAACCCGGTCCTGACGCCGCCCATAGGCCAGGGTGCTTTGTGAAAGCTGGACGTCGCGCGCGACCAGCACTTCGGAGTCGACATGGAGGAACTGGACCACCGGGGAACCGGCCCCGGGGGCCAGCGTCCGATCCGGCGCAGGATCCTCGGCCGCGGAGATCGCGAGGGCGGGGGCCGCACCCAGGGTGGCGGCCAAACGCAGGGGGAGGGCACGCATGGTCACGGGCGACGCGCCCCCAGGCGGTCGATGATGGCTCGAAGTTTCTCCGCTCCGTCGAACCCGGCGCGGGCGTAGACGATGGTGAAAACGGGTTTGCCGTCGGCGGCGGCCGGTCCGGTGCCGTCGAGAATGACGAAATAGGGAAGGCCCGCGCCTTTGAATGCCGCGAGCGTGGCGCCCTCGACGTCGTTCACCACCAGACTGGGACCGTGCTTGCGGATGAAGGCTGCCGTCGCCTTGGCCTCCGCGGGCTCGACGTTCACCGAGATCACCTGGACCGGGACGCCGTGCGCGTTGCCCTTTCGTTCCTCGTAGTACTTCTGGATCTGCGCCTCGACGACGGGGGTGGAACGGGCACACGGAGCGCACCAGTGGGCGAAGAAATCGAGCACCACGATTCGGCCGGCGTAGTCATCGAGACGGACGCGCGTGTCGTCGCCGAATCGTTTCAGGTTGAATCCCGGGGCTGGTTCGGCCGCTCGGGTCTGGGCGACCACGGTCAGGGTGGCCACGACGAAAGCGCGAAGAAGGGTCTTCATATCAGTGTCTGAGCGGGGCGGAGCAGGAGCTCGTGGATCAGCGGCAGGAGGTGCAGCCGGCGGCTTGGGCGCCCCCGGACGCCGCGGCGCCGGGTTCGACCTGCGCGAGCAGACGGGATTGGTAGAGGAACACCGGTGAATCCGAGAATTGCATGGAGGGCTTGGAGACAAACCGCTGCTGGTGCACGGGCACCGCGCAGCCCGGAACGACTAGGAGCGCCGCCAGGAGGCTACCCAGACTGCGGACACGACCGGCGGCGATGGAGGAGATCTCAGGTTTCATGGGGTTCATTCCCGCGATGGGGAGTCGGCCTTTGCGCGGCAACCTTACGATCAACACTCCCCGCCTCGGCGCTGGATGGTCCCGTTGATGTCACTGCCTCCGAGGACGCCGGAGCACCCGGAGCATCCATCGATCGCCGTGATCGGATTGTCATCGCTCCTGCCGGCAAGGGAGCGAGATCGGGAATCGGGCGGGTCATGGTCCTCCATGCGGTTGTAGGAGGAACCAGGCGGACGCTCTATTCCGAACGACGCTGGCGGTCGCCTGGTTGGGCCCCCGTATCCGACCGGGCCATTTCCCAGGTCACGGCCTCCGTGGCGGTTGCAAGCGGGCGCAGTGCGCGAGCATTGCCGCGTCGGTGCCCGGGTTGAACATCAATAGGTTAGATCGGGAACAAGGGCTTCTCGCTACGGCGTCTCGGCGAGCAGGGCCGCGAGTTTCCGGGCGAGGTCGGGGCGCGCGTCGAGGTCGCGGAGGCGGCCCCGGCGGTCGATGAGCCATAGGGCCGGGAGGCTGGTGATGCCGTGTTCCGCGGCAAGCGGGGAGGCGGTCCACCCCCTGCCATCGCACACCTGAGGCCACGGCAGCTTCTCCTGTTTGAGAAAACGCCGCAGCTTGGCGAGGTCGTCATCGAAACTGATCCCGACCACTTCCAACCCCTGCGCGCGATGTCGCGCGTAGAGTTCCCGCAGCTCCGGCAGGGTCTCGCGGCAAGGCGGACACCACGTGGCCCAGAAATCCACGAGGATCACCTTGCCCGCCCAGTCCGAAGTGCGGAGCGGTTGGGTGTCGGGTGCGCCGAGCGGTGTGAAGGTGAGGGCAATGGCTCCGCCGAGGGCAGCCTTCTTGCGCAGCACGCCGCGCGCCTTGTCCTTCACGGCTGCGGGCGCGGGCCATTCCAGGATCTCGCGCGCCATCCGGACCGCACCCTCGCCCTCCGTGTGATCCGCAATGAACAGGAGCTCGGCGTAGGTCTCACCCTCTTCTGGAAACCTCGATCGCAGCTCGCGGAAGCCGCGTTCCAGTTCGGCGAGGTACGCGGGACTTTTCTCGGGATGGGCGTGGGCGGCCTTTTGGACCGCCTCCACGCCGGCGCGAAAGGCGCTGGACGCCGTCGGGAGTTCAGCGGCGCGAAGCGGGAACAGCACGAGCAGCAGGGCGGCCCACGCGTCACGCAGGCGGAAGCGGGGGCTCGAGGGGATTCGCTTCATCGCTGGGCGGTGGCGAGCGGTCGAACGCCTGGGCCGGCGGCGTCGAGTCGCAATCGGTAAATGCCAGTCATGGCGGCAAGGTAGAGCGATCGTCCGTCGGCGTCGCCCCACGCGAGGTTATGCGGTGCCTCGGGTCCGCGCAGCAACCCGAGAATCCGGCCGTCGGGGTGGAGGATCCAGAGGCCACCGGGACCGCAGGCGTAGACATGGCCGTGGCGATCCACCTCGAGCCCGTCGATGGCATCGTCACCCGATTCCGACGTGAGATCGCAGAACCGTTCCCCCGGGCCGAAACTGCCGTCTGGATGCAGGCGGTGGCGGGTGATGGTCTTCCGTTTCTCGTCCCAGTTGCCGACGTAGAGCCAGTCCTCGTTGGGCGACAGCGCGAGGCCGTTGGGACCGGTGAGTTCGCGAGTGACGAGGCGCAGCGTTCCGTTCCGCCACGCGTAGACCCCGGAGAACGGGATCTCGCGAGCGGGATCCTGGAATCCGTCGGGCAGGCCGAAGGGCGGATCGGAGAAGAACAGCGTGCCGTCCCGGGCGTAGACGAGATCGTTGGGGGAGTTCAGGCGGCGGCCTTCGAAGCGGTCGGCGAGCACGGTGGTCAGGCCGTTCGGTTCGAGGCGCACGACGCGGCGGTTGCCGTGCTGGCAAAGGGTCAAACGTTGTTCGGCGTCCAAGGCCAATCCGTTGGAGCCCGGCTGCCGGTAACGCCCGATGTCGAGGCCGGTGTAGCCCGACTTGGGCAGGAAGGGGTACACGTCGGCGTGGGCGGTCAGGCGATAGATGAGGTTCTGGTTGGGATCGGAGAAGAGCAGGTGGCCCGGTGTGCCGGGAACCCAGACCGGCCCTTCGGTGAAGGTGAATCCCGAGGCGAGGCGTTCGAGCCGGGGTTGGGCGGGGAGAATGCGGTCGAGGTCGCGGTCACGACGGTCGACGACCAGCGGGACCTCCTGCGCGGAATTGAGCCGGCCCGGGGCGTGGAACTCCAGGGTGGCGCTGCGGATCCAAACATAGGTGTCCGGGTGCGCCGAGAGCGGTCCGTTGATGGCCAGGATGGCCAGCGTGAAGGAGGTTCCAGGCGTGGCGTCGCGGGTCAGGACCATTCGGTTGGGGGCATTCCAGCCCGCGGGAGTCGGCCCGCCGGTCAGACCAGGAACGAGGGGAAGCCCACCGTTGATCCAGGTTTCTGCGTAGTCGTCGACGACGAGTTCGAGCGTCACCGTGGAGCCGCGGGTTTCGAGATGGCCGACGCGATCGGGGATGCGCAGGCGGAGCCGGTACCAGCCCATGGACAGCTTCCCCGGCCCGCGACGCGCTTCCAGGGAAGTGGGATCGAGCACCTGCCACGCCGAGTCATCGAAGTCGACCGCCCGCGCGTCCGGCTCGAAGTCGAAGGTCACGTTGGTGGCGCCGGTTGCCTTGAGGTCGGGACCCACCCAGCGATGAGCGATGGGATGCAGGTGCGTGTCGTGGTAGCGCCACGATCCTCCCACCGCTTCGAGACCGGCACGGGTGCGCAGGTCGGCGACCGCATCCGCGGCGACCGCGCGCGGCCGTTCCTGGGCGTGGACCTCGAACGCGAGGTGCAGCGCGTATCCGGTGACGAGCGAGACGAGGAGACGAACGAGGGATGATTTCATGGTACCAGGAGCAGAGGGTTTGGTGGTTCAGGACCCTGGTTGCGACGTCTCCCTCGCGAGGGCCGCGGTGGCGGCGCGCGCGACCTCCTCGTCCTGGCCGGCGCTCTTCGCACCACTGACGCCGACGGCGCCCACCACCTGGCCGTTCAGAAGGATGGGAATCCCGCCCTGAAGCGGAGTGAAATCCTCGAGCGCGGTCATGGTGTAGCGCCCCTGGTTGACGAGGTCCTCGAAGTCCTTGGTGGATTTCCGGAACCGCGCCGCGGTGCGGGCCTTGCCGGCGGCGATGCGCGCCGCGGCCGGGAAGCCGCCGTCGAGGCGGAGGAGGAAAACCAGGTCGCCGGCGGCATCGACGACGGCGATGGCAGGTGATGCTCCCTGTTCGCGAGCGAACCGCTCGGCCGCCGAGGCGGCTCGACGCGCGTCGTCGAGGGTGAGACCGGTCGCGAGTCGGGCGTCCGCAGAGCGGAGGGTGTCCGCGGCGGGCGCGAGGGCCGTGGCGGCGAGGAGGATCGTGAGGAAGGCGCGCGTGTTCATGGTGGGGAACATGGAGCGTGGGGGATTGGCCAAGGGCATCACTCGAGCGACGCGAGCACCGATTTGCCGAGCAGGCTGTCGATCGGGTTCTTCTTTCCGGCCTTCGCCTCGACGAGGCGCGGCCAGAGGCGGTCCGCCTTGGCCTTGTTGCCGGCGACATCCCGCGCCCAGAGCTCGGCCGCGCCCGCGGTGTGCTGCACCACGAGCTGTCCGTCGACGATCGACCAGTGGCGCGGATCGGCCGGGCGCACCTTGCCGATGCTGGCCGCATAACCGCAGAAGCCGCCGTAGGCTGGGGCGTAGCGCGAAGGATCGGCTTCGAACGTGGCGCGGTTCTCCTCGCTGGCGAAGTGGTACAACGCGCCCTGGTAGGTGCCTTCGATCCGCGCGTCGCCCGGAGTGGGCGTGCCCAGCGTGAAATAGGCCACCGGATCGTGGCCGCCGAGGGCGACGCCTTTGCGATTGGTGAAGACGAGGGCGCCGCCGGACTGACCGTGGCGCATCACCAACTGCGGCCAGTTTCGATCGGCGCGCCCGAGATGACCGCCGAGATCGGCGTTCCATTTGTCGAACGCCTTCTTGTTGTGTTGCAGCACGAGGCGACCTTCGACGATCTGGAACCACTCGGGGGAGATCGGCGAAAGCTTGTTCACGCTCGCGGCGTAGCCGCAGTAGCCGCCGTACGCGGGAAGGTATCGGCCGGGCTCGGCGGCGAAGCGCGCCTGACTGGCGGCGTCGGCGAACCAGTAGGTGACGCCGTCGTGCCGGGCCGTGAAACGCGGCAGGCCTTTCACCGGGCGGTTCTGCGTGAAGTAGGCGACGGGATCGTAGCCCTGGATCGCGACGCCCTCGCGCGATCGGTTCACGAGGGTCTTATGATCCGGTTGATGATCCGCGCGCAGGGTGACGACCGTGGCGATCAGGAGCAGGGTTCCGAGCAGGGACGTTCTCATGGGAATCGAGTTCTGAGACTGGGGTTTTGGTGAAGACTGGAACGGACGCGGATGAGTCGCGGCCGGACCTCGGACCTTTCACACCGTCACGCGATCGCCGCGCCGCAGGCGCCGTCGCAGGCGCGACTGGCCATTGGCTTTGTGGGACCGGTCCGTACGGTCCCCACCGTGATCCGATCGATGCGGTTGCAGGAGCTTCGCCACCAGGCCGGTCCAGCCGGTCTGGTGGGAGGCGCCGACGCCGCGTCCGGTGTCGCCGTGGAAGTATTCATGGAACAGCACGCCGTCGCGGAACCACGGGTCGCCCGCCAGCTTGGGATGGTACTTCAGCACCGGCCGCTGTCCGTCGCACCCGACGAGAAACAGGCTCGCCAGCCGGCGCGCGAGTTCGTCGGCGACTTCGTGCAGGGAGGTGAAATGCCCGCTGCCGGTGGGGCATTCGACACGGAACTCGTCGCCGTAGTAGTGGTGGAGCTTTTGGAGTGACTCGACGAGCAGGTAGTTCACCGGCATCCAGATCGGTCCGCGCCAGTTGGAGTTGCCGCCAAACAGTCCATTGCGCGACTCGGCGGGCCAGTAGGGCACCTCGTGATGGGTGCCGCCGGCCTCGAAACGGAACGGTGCGGCTTCGTGGGCCTTGGAGACGGCGCGAATGCCGAAGTCGGAGAGGAACTCCTGCGGATCGAGCATGCGGCGCAGGAGGCATTTGACGCGGTGACCGCGCAGGAGCGAGAGGAGGTAGCGCCCGCCCATCCCCGGCTGGTCCCAGCGTGAGACCAGGGTGGCGAGGTCAGGCCGATGGGCGAGGAACCATTCCAGGCGCTCTCTGAATCCGGGCAGCTCGTCGAGAAGTTCGGCGTCGATCGTCTCGACGGCGAAGAGGGGAATGAGCCCGACCATCGAGCGCACTTTGAGAGGGAGAACGCGGCCTTCCGGGAGACAGAGCTGGTCGTAGTAGAAGGCATCCTCGTCATCCCACAGGCCGAGGGCGCTCTCGCCGACCCCGTTGATGGCCGCAGCGATGTGGAGGAAGTGCTCGAAGAACTTGGTGGCAATGTCCTCGTAGGTGCGATTGTGGCGCGCGAGTTCGAGAGCGATCCGCATGAGGTTGAGTGCGTACATGGCCATCCAGCTCGTGCCGTCCGCCTGGTTGAGCACGCCGCCGGTGGGAAGCGGCGCGCTGCGATCGAAGCAGCCGATGTTGTCGAG
>CAZYJB010000182.1:0-844 GCA_964647675.1 uncultured Verrucomicrobiota bacterium
CACCCCGTCGACCACCTGGACCGACGGCACCCTCGCGTCCGCCTGGAAGTCCCAGACCTCGCGCGCCGCGCAGGCGCTGCGTCAGCAGGTCACGCGCCTGCGCGAGCGGGCCGATCTCCTCCCGCGCTTCGACCTCGCGCTGCCCGGTGACCTCGAAGTCCGCCGACTCTTCGGCGAGGTGAGTTTCAATCGTGAGACACGCTTCCTGCGCGTCGATGTGGGTGGCCGGCTCGAGTTCCCCAACGTGAACACCACGCCCGGTCAGCCTGCGTCCTTCGACCTCGAACGCCTGCGTCTCGAAAGCAATGGGCGCTTCACCCTCGACGCCACGGCCCGCACGCCGCTGCCCTTCGAGAATGCGTCGTTCACCGGGCGCCTCCACGCCCAGGGCGACTGGCCGCATCGCGCGCTCTCGCTGTCGGGCTCGGGCCAGCTCACCTTCGTCACCGCGCCCACCAACCCCGATACCGGCGCGCCCTTCCCGCAATCCGTCGCGGCCGCCGTGGCCTACGAACCCATTGCCTTTCAGCCCGACGGCACACCCCTCGGCTGGCGCTTCCGCCTCTCGGCCGAGGGTGCGTTCCGGCGGAGCTTCGGTCCTCATTTCGCCGTCTTCGGCGCCGGCGCCGGCCTCACCGTGGGCCGCACGGCCGACGGCACCCCGATCGGCGGCGTGAGCCTCGGCGGTTCGGTGGGATTGATCCGCAAATCCTCGCGGCTCGCCATCGAACCACCCTCGCCCACCGATTTCGAACTCGTGGTCGAGAATGCCGGCATCGAGATCGCGGGCTCGCCCGGCGCCGCCGAGCCCGCGCTGGCGGCGCGCGTGGCGTCGCTGGCGGCG
>CAZYJB010000182.1:854-7294 GCA_964647675.1 uncultured Verrucomicrobiota bacterium
GCGCGGGCTCGCCCGGCGCCGGGGGCTTCGCCGCGATCACCAACGGCACCTTGCGCCTGCCCCAAGTCTTCTACCCCGCCACGATCCCTCCCGATCTCCGCTGCGAAGGCGCCGCCACCAACACCCCAACCGGCGCGTCGATCGCCATCCGTTCACCCATCCGGCTCACCTACACGACCGGCAACCGCCCGCGCCTCGACGGCGTGCTGCGCTTCTCGCAGTTCGGACTCCGCCTCCCGCGCGCCGAGTTCCTCAGCGTGGTGATCTGTGAAGCCGATCTCGGGCTCGACGACGACGGCCTTCCCTTCCTCGACATCGCGCGCGCCGGCATGCAGCTCGACCTGCCGTGGGACAAGGGGCTCTTCCGGCTTCAGAACCTTCACCTCGGCCTCGGCGGCGACATCCGTGGCGAACTCTTCCTCGTCGAGGACTTCGATCTGCTGAATGCCGGCGGACTCCGCGTCACCCTGCCCGGTGTGGGAACCGTCGGTCCCGGCGGCGCAACGCCTGTGGGTTGCACCGGCACCGCACTGATTCTCGAGGATGTGCCCGGCTTTGCCGCGCCGCGCGTGCGCCTGACCAGCGGGGTCATCGTGCGCCTGCCGGCGTCGCTCGTCTCCTCCAATGCCGGCGGCTCGGTCTCCGGCACTTTCTGCGGCGGATTGGTCATCGAGCCCACCGACGACGGACCGCGCGCGCGTGCCTACGTCGAAGAGCTCGCGTTCGAAGGCGACTTACGGCTCGGCACCTCCAGCCTCGCACTGCGCCGCGCCCGCGTGAGCGCCGCCAATTTCGACGGCATCCTGAATCCCGATCCCGACCGCCCCTTCCTGCTCAGCCTGGCCGCTGACCTCGAGGCCGGACCGTTCGTGTTCGGACTCACCAACGCACAGTTCCGTTACCTCGGGCCCGATCGCCTGCCCGCGTTCTCCGTCGAGACCATCCGCTTTGCACGCGATGCCACTCGCGCCATCCCGCCGCCGCTGAGCTTCCTGCCCTTCGCCGTGGATTACGCCGCGCTGCGTTTCAAGGACCCCGTCGCACCGGTCGCGCAGTTGCTGCACCCGACCAACCTGCTGGTCACCGTCTCGGGCCGCGTCGGCTATCCCACGGTCGAAAAGGCCTTCCTGCGCGGCGCGCTCTC
This sequence comes from uncultured Verrucomicrobiota bacterium, assembly GCA_964647675.1. GTDB lineage: Bacteria > Verrucomicrobiota > Verrucomicrobiia > Limisphaerales > CAIMTB01 > CAIMTB01. The sequence continues at coordinate 1,999 of CAZYJB010000182.1, forward strand.
CGGGATCGAATTTCAGTTCGATGCCGACGGCCGCCCCATCCCGCCCGCCATCGACGGCTTCGAACTTCAGCTCAGCACCGGCGCCGAATTGAAACTGCCCGCCTTCGGCGACCTGGGCGGGCGCATCCGCATCGGCGGACTGCGCCGTGCGCTGGCGGAGGGTCCGGGCCATCTCTACGGCGTGGGCGAGATCGGCGGCACGCAGGCGGGCTACCGTCTCAACCTGCTCGCCGCCTTCAATGTCATCGGACCCATGGGCCTCTGCCTCGACGTGAATCTGGGAGGTGCCGGACTCATCCTTTCGCCCACACCCTTCCAGATCACCGGCGCGTCGGGTGGCATGGCCTTCCTGACCACCGAGAACCCCTGCGATTTCACGCAGTACTTCGTCTTCGACACCACCACCGGCACCTACCAGCTCAAGCAGACGGTGGAACTGCCCTCGCTCGCGCCCGGCATGTCGTGGCCCGAGTTCGGACGCGCGCTCGAGGACCTCACGCGGCGGGCCGCCGAGTACGCGGCGCGCTTCGACGCCGGCTCGATCCCGCTGCCCCGCGCGGAATCCTCTCCGCTCGCACCGCATTCCGAGCCAGCGCGGCCGCGGCCGGCCTCCGTGGCGCAACTCGCCGAAGTCGGTCTCCACGACGACGTCTTCGGCTGTCCCACCAATTGCCCACCGCCCACCGTGGCCATCGTCTGCCAGCCGCACCCCGATCGGGACCGCTTCCCCAATCGCGTCATCTTCAAGCTCTCGTCGCTCACGGAAGAGATCATGACCAACCCGCCCCCCACGGGTCTCGGACTCGATCGCGCGGCCCTCGCCGCGCTCGGCTCCAACGCCGATGCGTTGGGCCGTGACGTCGCAACCCGCGTGGTCACGCACCTCGCGCGCGTGTTGCCGTCGCCGGGCGCGGCCTTGCCCGCAGCCCAGGCGGAATTCCTCGCGCAGCAACAGGACGCCGCCCTCGCCGGCGTTCGCACCGTTCTGGGCAACCTCGCCGCCGCCGCGCTGCGCCGCACGCCCGACGCGTACACCGCGCTTCTCGAGGTGCTCTATGAAGGCGTCCCGTGTCCCGACCTCACCCTCGCCCTCGCCGGACGCGTCTCCATGGTCGGCCTCTCCAGCTTCGGCTGGATCGAAGGACGCCAGGTCACCTCGCTCTCCGGCAGCGGCGGCGTGGTCGGACAGCTCAACGTGCTCGGCGTGCCGGTCGGTGAGGCGCGCGTGTTCATCGCCACCACCGACGCCAACGGCGATCCGAATCCCTCCCTTTGCGGCCAGGCCACCTCGTCGTTCGGTCCGCTCGACCTTGGCCGTGTCGATCTCGCGATGCGCTGCGACGGCTGCGTCACCGAGATGCTGCGCCTGTTCCCCGCCGTGGCCTCCAGCCTCGGGGCGCCCACCCTGCGCCTCGTGCTCGATCGCGTCGCGCCCGACCTCACCACCAACTCGCCCGATCCCGCGGTCTGGATCCAGCGCCTGCACGCGCGTCCGCCGGCAGAGCAGCTTCCCCTCCTCCTCGCCTCCCTCGGCGCCATTCTCAACCTCGGCCCGGAGGCCATCCCACCCAACCTGCGCGACACGCTCGCCACCGCCCTCGCATCCACCTGGGACCGCCTCAACCCGCAGCTCGTCCTCTGCGGCGAGATCCAGCCGCGCCTCTTCGGATTCCCGCTCACGCTCGGCGGGCGTACCGCGGCGCTGCGCTTCCTCACCGATAAGACCGGGTACCTCGGCGATTTCTCCTTCTCGCCCTCCGCTCTGGCACCGCTCTTTCCTCCCGGCGACGAAGCCGCGCTCAGCTTCGCGCAGCGTCTGCCTGATCCCTACGCCGTTGTGCTCGACGCCTTCTCCGGCCGCCTCAACGACCCGCGCGAGCGGCTCCTCTACGTGCGCGAGAAGATCGACTACGCGCTGCAAAACCAGATCGTGGCCGCGCGCTACGAGTGGCACCCGTTCGGCCTCGAGCTTGGCGATGCCGCCATGCGCGTCCTGCTCCCCGATCTCGTCGATCATCCCGCCTTCCCGGGCCGCGCGTGGCGCAATCCCGATGACCGCACCGCCGAAGGGCTACCCTCCCGCGACGCGGTCCTCGTGCAGGCCGCCGCCTCCGGAAAACTCGGGCGCGCCTTCGAATGGCTGGGCTCGTCCAACGACTTCAGCGCCATCTTCGACGCCGCCGATCCTCGCTCGGACGCCCTGCGCTCCCGCCAGCTCGACCTGCGTCACGACTACTTCCCGCACGGCGGCGTGGTGGGCGGCGCGCGCATGGCCCTCCCGCGCCTGCTCATGGTGTCGCCCGAAACGTGGCGTCCGCTCTACGAGAAAGCCGTCCGCGGTCGCGATCTCTTCGAGCAACTCGACGGCGCCCTCACGCTGCTCACCGACTTCGTGCTGCGCACCGAAACCAATGGTACCGCGGCGTTCTACCTGCCCGCACCGAATCCAACGTCGCTCTTCCACGCCGACGGCCGGCCACGCTCGGCGGACGAGCTTCGCGCGATGCTGGTCGGGGATCCCGAGGTCTTCGCGCCCGATGCGCTGCTCCGGCAGATGCGCGAATTGAACGCCAGCGCCCCGGCCACTCTCGCGCGCCTGTACCCCGATCACCTCGCCTTCCTGCGCGCGGAGATGACCAACCTGTCCATCCTCGGAATGCCGGTCTTCGGCACCGCCACGCTCACCGGCCGGCCCACGCCGATGCGTCTCCTCGACGGGGCGCCGCTCGCGCGCCTCGCGGTCACCATCCCCGCCGACTCCGCGGTCGGCCGCGTCGCGGGGCGATCGTTCGATCTCGCCTTCGACCTCCCTTCCACGCCCGCGCGCGCGCTGCGTTCGTGGGCCACGGAAGTCTCCAACGAACTGGCCCGCGCGCGTTCCGGTGGAACGCCCACCGCGCTGGCCGGCCTCCCGGCAAGAGGTGCGGCAATCGCGCGCTTCCCGGGAGAACTTGCCGCCCAGTTGCCACGCTTCTCGGCCACGACCGCGCTGCCCTCGATCACGGTCATGAATCCGCGCGACTGGGCCGGTGTTCCGGCCGCCGGCTCGGCCGCGCGCCCGCCGTTCGGTGGAGCGTTCGCCAGCGCCCTCAAAACTCCCAGGGGCACACCGCTGCTGCGCGCCGACCTCACGCTGAGCGCCTTCTCGCCGTTCTTCGATCCGGGTGCGCGCGGTGACGATCCGGTCGCCACCGCGCGTCGCGAAGGCGGTCTCGCCGCCGCCGGTCAGTTGCTGCTGCTGCCCGATTCCGCGGGACGCAACGGCTCAGCCACGCTCAGCGCCAGCCTCACTGCCGCCGGCACCCAACCGCGGCTGCAAGGGCGCCTCAGCGCCCTGCGGCTTCCCACACCCTTCCCCGGCGTCACCCTCGACGGCGCGTCCGCCGAGTTCGACAACCAGGCCAATCCCTTCCTGCGTGCCACCCTCTCGCCGCCGTCACTCGGGTTCGGTCCGCTCTTCACGCTCGAAAACGCCGCGGCACCCGGGGCGCTGGCCGCCACGCTTACCCTCGGCACGCGTGCCGCCTTCGACCGAACGCTGCTGCCCGCCTTCGGACTGACACTGAATCCGGTGCGCCTGCGCAGCGGTCTCGTGGCCGGCAAGTCGATCGTGATCCACGGAAGTTCCGGTCTCACCTCCCCGATCGCCGTCTCGGAGCTCCGCTGGCAGGCGCGCGCCAGCCTCGTCGCCTCGGGCGCCGGATCCGGCCTCCACCAACCCGCGCCCGATCTTGTGTTGCGGGCCACCCTCGCCGGACGCGCTCGGGACATCGTCAGCCTCACCGGCCTGCCCGCCGTCCCGTTCTCCATCGAAGCAGAGGCGCTCAACCGATTCACGCTGAGCCTCGCCACGCCTCCCGCCGCGCCGCTCACAATCTCCGTCTTTCCCGGCGCCGATCTTCCGCTGCTGCCCCAACGGGTGCTTCAGATCGGACCGCCCCCGGGCGGAAACCTCGAGTTCATGGTGTCCTCGGACGGCACCTTCAGTCTCGTGGGACAACTGGCGGCGCCCTTCAACGCCGGGGCGCCAGGTCTCTTCGCCGTCGGTGCCGAAGTGCGCATCGACGCGTCCGGCATCACGCTCTCCGGTCAGGTCGGCACGGCCTCCGGCACGCTCGTCATCGGCGAATTCGACGGACTGCTCGACACCCGTTTCAGCGGGCAGCTCACCTTTCCGCGGCTCAGCCTGCTCAACGGCCGCATCACCCTCGCCTCCGCGGACGGCGGCGACCTCGCGGCGGCGGTCGGACCCGACGGCACCTGCGTCAGTGGCGCCGTGCTCACGCTGCGCGACTTCGCGCCCGGCGCCGCACCGCTGCGTTACAGCGTGCCGCGCTTCTGTCTCACGGCGCAGCGCGGGTTCACCGACGTGATCCCGGTTCCGCTTTCGCCCGCCCCGGCCTCCGCTCCGCGCGCGCTCCCCATTGGCGCGTTCCAACTGGAGAACCTGGGCACCTTGCGACTCTCCGGGAATCTCGCGAACCGCACCGCGCGCCTGGCCTTCGCCTCGCAACTGCGACTCGGCTCACTGCTCTCCATCCCCGTCTCGGGCAACCTCGGCTCCGAGGGTCTGCGATTCCAAAGCACGGCCCGCACGCTGCGCCTGCTCGGGCTCGACTTCGATGCCGTGAACGTCGGGGCCACCAACCTGACCGGTGACCTGCCTGCCGTGGCCTTCCTTGGGCGCGTCCCCGCCCTGCCGACGCCCTTCGCCAGTGTCGACTTCCGAGGGTCCATCCCCGGCACCGGTGGCTTCTCGCTCGAACCTGCCGCAGCGCTTGCGCAATCCGCCTTCCTGCCCAACTTCCCGCTCGCCAGCCTCGTCCCGCGCCTGTCGTTCACGGAGTTTTCCTATTCGGACGCCGTGATCGCGGATCAGCCCGCGGGATACTGGCGTTTCGAGACCACCGGGACGCGCATCGAAGACAGCCGGCGCAAGGCGTTCTCCCCCGCGGATCCGGCCAGGCACGGCACGCTGGTCGGGAACGATCTGCCGCTGCAGCCCGGCGCGATGGACGCGTCGACGTCGCGCTCGCGCCTCTTCGACGGGACCACCACTTACGTGCGGTTGAACCATCCGGAGCTCGCGCCGCGTCTGGACGGATTCTCCGCGAGCGTCTGGTTCCGACGCGCGGGCGGCCGCAGCGGTGTCGGTATTCTCGCCGCGCCGGAGACGCTTGCTGCACGCGGCACCCAATGGTCACTGCGGCTCACCGGCGATCCGGTGCGCGGGACCACCGTGCAGGGCAGCGTCAGCTTCCAGGACAGCACGGGCGCCCTGGTTTCCAACCTCCTC
>CAZYJB010000183.1:0-7267 GCA_964647675.1 uncultured Verrucomicrobiota bacterium
GCGACCTGTTCGACGACGAGGAGCGCATCCTGGCGGGCATCCAGCACCTGCGTTACATCGGGCACGAGGTGATCGTGTTCCATGTTCTCGACCCGGCCGAGCTGGAGTTCCCGTTCTCAGGCAATATCGAGTTCGTCGGCCTCGAGGGACTGCCCTCGCAGATGACCCGCGCGCACGAGATCCGGAAGAGCTACCTCGCGGGGCTCGAGGCCTTCCGGACCCGATTGCGCGAGGGCTGTGAGCGCAACCAGTCGCACTACGTGTCGGTGAACACGAACGATCCGCTCCGTGAGACACTCGGCGGTTACCTCGCGTTCCGGAAGAAGACTGCGCGTGCGCGCCGCAGTCTCCGCTAGGCCCTGGCATGACGTTCCTGAACCCAGGTCTGCTCGCCTTCGCCGCCGCGGTCGCGGTGCCGATCCTGATCCACCTGCTCAACCGGCGCCGGTTCAAGCGGGTGACCTGGGCCGCGATGCGTTTCGTGCGCGAGAGCATCGAGAAGAACCGCCGGCGCTTGGAGCTCGAGGATCTCTTCCTGCTGCTGTTGCGCTGTCTCGTGCTGGCGCTCCTCGCCGCCGCCCTGGCGCGTCCCGCCCTGCGTTCCGCTTCATCCCTCCTCGGGGGTGGGCGGGTCGCCGCCGTCATCCTGCTCGACCATTCCGCCAGCATGAGCGCCGACGAAGGCGGCACCACGCGCCTGGAGATGGCGCGCACCGCGGCCGAGGCGGTGATCGATGCGTATCCGCCCGGATCCTCGCTCGCCGTGCTCCTCGCGGGATCCCGCGTGACCGAGGAATGGCCCGATCCGACGCCCGATCCCAACGCCGTGCGCCGCGCCTTGCGTGAAGCGCCGCCCAGCGATCTCGGCACGGACCACGCCGCCGCGATCGCGCGCGCCGCCGAGATCCTGCGGGACATCAAATCGCTGGGTAAGGAAATCGTGCTCGTGACCGACCGGCAGGCGTTCGGCTGGCGGCGTTCGGCGGAACTGGATGCCGCGCTCGCGGCGGCCGGGCCCGACACCCGGTTGCGCGTGGTCTTCGTGGGGGACGCGCTCGACGCCAACCTCGCGGTGACCGCGCTCTCGCCCTCGCCGGGCTTCATCTCCTCCCGCGACCCGATCCGCCTGCACGCGGAAATCGCCAATCGCGGCACCGAACCCATGCGCGACGTGCGCGCCACCCTGCACGTGGACCGCGGTCCGGCCGTGGACGAAGTCGTGCTGGCGAACCTGGCGGCGGGTGAATCACGGCGAGTCGCCTTCTTCGCGCGCCTTCCCACCCCGGGATTCCATTCGGTCGCGGTGCGTCTGCCTGGGGATCGCTTTCCCGCGGACGACGAGCGCGCCGTGGTGTTGCGGGCCGTGGACCGCGTCCAGGTGATGGTGGTGGACGGCGATCCCGAGTCGAACTCCGCATTCTTTCTGCGGCATGCCCTGCAGCCCGTGCCCGAGGAGGCCGCGGCGGCGTACTATCTGCAGCCTCGCGTCGTGCCACCGACGCAGGTCGCCCTGGCCCGACTTGCCGACTTCGACGCCGTGGTCCTTGCCGACGTTCCGCCGCTGCCGCCCCCCGCCGTCGACGCCCTCACGCGTTACGTCACCGAGGGCGGCGTGCTGTTGTTGTTTCCCGGTCCGCGCGCCCAGGCCGCCTTCTACAACGACGAACTGCTGCGCCGCGCCGGCTGGCTCCCGGCCGCGCTCGGCGCGATCCGTGGACAGCCTGCGGAAAAACCCGAAGGCGAAGCCGAAGCGGAAGCCGACCCGGGAGACGCCGCCTTCGCGCTGCAGGCGGCGCCCTACGATCATCCCGTGTTCGCGCTGTGGAACGAACCGGGAGCGGGCAGCCTGACCGCCGCACGATTCCGGGCGGCGTGGCAGTTGACCCCGCGCGGGGCGGTCACCAACGACCCCGCCGCCAGTCGCGTCATGGTGCGGTTCGCCGACGGTTCGCCGGCCGCGGTGGAACGCGATGCCGGGCTGGGGCGGGTCCTGATGTTTTCGAGCACTGCGGGGACGGCGTGGAACGACCTGGCCGTGCGGCCGTCCTTTCTGCCGTTTCTGCATCGGTCGGTCGCCAGCATGGCGGGGCGCCGTGACGTGCGTTACAACGTTGAGGCTGGGGAACCCGTGTCGCTGCGCCTGGCTTCGGAGTGGAGCGGACGCGACCTCGGCGTCATCGCACCCGGGGAACCCGAGCGTCGCGTGACGCGCACACCGCGCTCGGCGCCCGGCGGTGCGTTGCTGGAGTTCGATGAGGCGTCGCGCGCCGGCGTGTATCGCGTCGAGGCGCCCGGTCAGCCCGCGCCACTCCTCGCCTTCGCGGCCCAGATGGATCCCGGCGAATCCGATCTCACCGAACTGGACACGGAACGCCTTGCCGTGCTCGAGCGCGTGGCGCAGGTGATTGCCTGGACCCCTGGGCTGGACCTGCGCGCGGCCTTCGATCGCGAGCGGGTCGGGACCGAACTCTGGCTGCCGCTCGCACTGGCGGTGCTGTTGCTCGGCCTGACCGAGACCTGGCTGGCGCAGTCGTTCAGTCGTTCGAAATGATTCTTCGCGCCGCTCCATGAACGACACCCTCCTCCAATGGCTTGGCGCGCGCGGGGGCGCGACCGGCCGGGTCGTGGGCATTGGTCTCGAACTGCAACCCGCGCTGTCGTGGGGCTGGATGCTGGGGCTGGTCGCGTTGTCGGTGGTCGTGGCGGTGCTCTCCTACCGCCGCCGCGATGTGACGCTTTCGCCGCGCCGGCGTGCCGTCCTGCTGCTGTTGCGTCTGCTGGCCCTCGCCGGTCTGTGTGCCGTGCTGCTGCGTCCCGGACTGGCCCTCCAGGTCGAGGGCCTGGTGCGGCAGGGCGTAGTCCTGCTCTTCGATCAGAGCGCCAGCCTCGCGTTGCGCGATCCGCGCACCGAAGCCGCCGATCGCGTGCGCGCCGCCATCGCGACGGGGCAGGCTTCCGCCAGCGCCGGACTCGACCAGCGCGTGAGCGAGCCGGCTCCGGCCACTCCGCCGACGCGGCTCGAACTGCTGCAGGCCGCACTCACCAACCGCGAACTGGCGCTGGTGGACCGGTTGCAGCGGGAGTTCGACCTCCGGATCGCAGGCTTCTCGGACGCCGTGTCGTCGCTCGCGGTGGCCAGCACCAACACCCCCTCAGCCGCCACCAATCGCGGGGTCCCCTCCGCCACGCGCTGGTCCGCCGCCGCACTTTCGGAGTCGCTCAGGGCCGAGGGCCGCCAGTCCGCGCCGGGGACGGCCTTGCGGGAACTGGCCGAGCGCGAGCGCGGACGCTCTCTCGCCGCGGTGGTGCTGTTCACGGATGGCATCCGCAACGCCGGCAGCGAGCCGTTGGAGGCGGTGGCGCGACTGAGGGAGAACGGGCCGGCGCTGCATGTCGTGGGACTCGGCACCACCGCGCCGCGCGACCTGCTCGTGACGGAGGTTTCCGCGCCCGATGCCGTCTTTGCGCGGGACGAGGTGGCCGTGCGGGTGCGCTGGCTGGCGCGCGGCCTCGCCGGGCAGAATGTCCGCCTGACGCTCAAGCTCGATGGGACCGAGGTGGCGGCAGTGGAACAGGCGGTTCCGGGCGACGGCGAGAACGACATCTCGCTGAAGTTCACGCCCGAGGCGACGGGTGACTACGAGATCGCCGCCGAGCTGCCGGTGCGCGGCGACGAGATTCTGGCGGAGAATAACCGGCTCGTGCGCCGGCTCCGTGTGGTGGACGACAAAGTGAAGGTGCTGCTGCTCGAGCAGTCGCCACGCTGGGAGTTTCGCTATCTCCAGGCGATGCTCCTGCGCGACCGGCGTGTCGACCTGAAGTGCGTGCTGTTCGACGGCGATCCGGCCATCGCGCGCGGACCCGCGACGCCCTATCTCGAATCCGTGCCCACACGGCGCGAGGACCTGTTCGCCTACGACCTCATCGTGTTTGGCGACGTGGACCCGCGGAACTTCACCCCTGCTCAGGTCGATCTCTTCGCCGAGTTCGTGTCCAAGTCCGGCGGTTCCTTCCTCATGCTCGCCGGGCGGCGGTTCAGTCCGTGGGCCTACCAGGACACGGCGCTGGAGCGCATTCTGCCGGTGGAGTTCGAGCGTTCGGCGGTGGCGTCGGGCGCGACCGCGCTCTTCGACCGGCCCACGCGGCTCGAACTGACGGCGGCGGGCCAGGCCAGCGTGCTGATGCGCCAGGCCGACGATCCGGCGGAGAACCTGAAGAAGTGGGAGGCGTTGCCGCCGCTCTTCTGGACCGCGCCCGTGGGGCGCGCGAAACCGGCGGCCGAGGTGCTGGTGAACGATCTCGGGCGCGGCGACGCGGCGCAGTCGGTGCCGCTCATCGCCGTGCAACAGTATGGCGTGGGTCAGGTGATGTTCGTGGGCAGCGACAACACGTGGCGCTGGCGGCGGAACCGTGGCGAGGAGTTTTACGCTTCCTTCTGGGGCCGTTCGATCCAGCGACTGGCACTGCAGCACCTCCTCCGCGGCGGACGCCGCACGCAACTGGTGCTCGACCGTCTCGCCGCCGTTCCGGGCGAGCGCGTCGCGGTGACCGCGCGGCTCTTCGACTCCGCCTTCGAACCGCTCGCGGATCCGCTCGCGCGCGTGCAAATCGAGGCGGAATCACGGCCCGGCGCGCCGGCTGCCTCTTCCGAGTTGCTGCTGCGCCTCGTGCCGGATCAGCCGGGACTCTACCAGGGCGAATGGGTGGCCGCTTCCCCAGGGCGCTACCGCTTCCGCGCCGGCGACACGGCGGTGGCGACCGCCGACCTCACGGTCCAGGACCGGCTGGTGGAGACCGGCGAGACGGCGATGCAGGAGGTCGCACTGAAATCCTGGGCGTCGGCGGGCGGCGGCGAGTTCTTCCGCGAGGAGGACCTGCATCGACTGCCGGGCGCGGTGAGCCGCCAGGTCCAGCGCGTGACCTCGCGCGTGGGCGTCGACCTCTGGTCGTCCCCGGTGTTCTACCTGGGGATCCTGCTGCTCTTCGGTGCCGAGTGGCTGCTGCGCAAGCTGTGGCAGCTGAAGTGAGGGATGAGGGATGAGTTGCGCCGAGGGGACGGGGATTGGTGAAGGATTGTGAATCGCGAAGCCCGCACGGTGGCTCGCCGGCTCCGTCCGGCGAGGCGTTCCTCGTAGCCGCGGGTGTGCAACCCGCGCTTGAATGGCCTCGGCCACTGCGGTCACCGACGCAAGCAAGCGAGCATCGCCTGCACGGCGACCTCGACCACGGACGCACGCGAGCGTGGGCTCGCGCGGACTTGCTCGGAGTGCGACGACCAGTCGCCGCTTTGGCTCCGGAGGGCGGGCCGGATGAAGAGCGGCGTCTGGGCCGCCGCAGTCCAAGGTCGATCGCCGCGAGCGACGGCCGCGGCTTGGCCCGTTCGCGGCTTCCCGGTAGCCTTCGCGCATGAACATTTCAGCGCTTCATGTCGGCATGCGGGTGCGGCATCCCAACTACGGTCCGGGCACGGTGAAGTCGGTCGACGAACAGGCCGCCACGGTGCAGTTCGATGACGGCATCCGCCGCCAGGTTTCACCCGAGGCGAGCGGGCTCCAGCCCGCGGAGGCACAGGCCGCCATCGGCGGGCTCGAGATGCCGCTCGCGCAGTTCATCGAGCAGACCGTGCGCGCCGTCGCCGACCGCATCGGCCTCGAGCAGCCCAGCGCCGTGCGCGACGAACTCGCCGGCCGCTGGGCTGGCGGCAAGGCGGTGCTCCACCCCACCGATCCGACGCTCCAGACCAAGGAGATCCCGCTCGACACCTTCTTCCACAAGATCGTGATGATGCGGAACAATCTGCGCACCCTCGAACAGCGCATCAACTCGAGTGAACGCCTCTCCGACGCGGAGAAGTTCGATCTGCAGGGCTACATCACGCGCTGCTACGGTTCCATGACCACGTTCAACGTCCTCTTCCGGAACAAGGAGAACCAGTTCAACTCGAAGGGTGAGGCGTGAGCGTGGGCGGACGTCGCGTCATCGTGTTCCTCAAGGCGGCCCGCGCAGGCGTGGCCAAGACGCGGCTGGCCGCGGATACCGATTCCGCGGCGGCGGCGGCCATCCACCGCGTGCTCGTCGCGCGCACGCTGGAGGCGGTGAGGTCCGTGCCGGAGGTCGAGTTGCGCGTGACGCCCGACGACGCGGAGGCCGAGGTGCGCGCCACCTGGAGCACCGCGGCGCACTGGCTCGTCAGCCGGCAGGGCGACGGCGATCTGGGCGAACGCCTCGAACGCGCGGCGGAACATGCCTTTGACGGTGGTGTGGACGAAGTGCTGATCGTCGGTGCCGATTGCCCCGAAATGCACGCCAGCGACCTCGCGGCGGGCTTCCAAAAGCTGGCGTCGCATCCGATCGTGCTCGGACCCGCGCGCGACGGCGGCTACTGGCTGATCGGATTCCGGCGCGATGCGCGTCCGTTGCGGCGCTGGTTCGAGAACATTCCGTGGAGCACCGCGGCGGTTCTCCCGGAAACCCTGCGGCGAGGTGCGGACGCTGGGGTTGCGGTGGCCAGGCTGCGCGAGCTGCGCGATGTCGACACGCTCGACGACTGGCGCGCCTGGTTGCGGCGCGAGGCGGAGGAACGATCGGGCGCACCGGAAGCGCGCTGGGACTGATGGCATCCGCTCTCATGCGCAGCGCCTTCCGACATCCTCTCCGCGTGGCCTGGCGCCTCGGCTCATTTGTCACGGTCACCGGCGCCGGCATCATGGATCATCGCTGGCGCATCGCGCGTCGCGGACTCCACGGCGATTCCACCGTCGCCGCCGGGTGGATGCAGCGCTGGGCGCGCAACACGATGCGGGGGATCGGCATGCGTTTCGAGCATCGTGGCGACGTGCCGCGCCGCGGTCTTGTCGTCTGCAATCACCTCGGCTACCTCGACATCCCCGTGCTTGCCGCCAGCGGGCCGATGGTCTTCGTCTCGAAGGCTGACGTGGAGGACTGGCCGTTGCTCGGATCCCTCGCGCGCTGCGGCGGCACGCTCTTCCTCAAACGCGAACAGCGCTCGCATGTCGCGGCCATCGCCGACGCGCTCACACCGATCGTCGAGGCGGGCACGGTGGTCACCCTTTTCCCCGAAGGCACCAGCTCGGGTGGCGAATCGGTGCTGCCCTTCCGTTCGTCGCTGCTCGAGCCGGCCGCGTCGCGCGGTTGGCCGGTGACACCCGCCTGGGTGACCTACGAACTCGACGACGGCGTGGTGGCCGAGGACGTCGCCTACTGGCGCGACATGACGTTCTTCCCGCACTTCCTGAACTTCCTCGCC
>CAZYJB010000184.1:0-7216 GCA_964647675.1 uncultured Verrucomicrobiota bacterium
GAAGCGCTCGATCTCGCGCCGGACGAATCCTATTACTGGGATTGGGGACGGCGCCTCGACATCGGCTACTACAGCAAGCCGCCCATGATCGGCTGGCTGATGGGTTTGGCGGGCTTGCTGGGCGGAAACACGCAGGCCGGGATCAAACTTTTCCCGGCCGTGCTGTCGTCCGCCGCGCTCGTGTTCATCTTCCTGCTGGCCAGGGCCATGTACGGTGCCCGCGCCGGTTTCTGGGCGGCGGTCCTCATGGTGGCCTCGCCGGCCGCCGCGGCCCTCGGCGCCTTCTTCACCATCGACGCGCCACTGATGCTGTTTTGGAGCGCAAGCCTGTACTTCGGCTGGCGCTGCCTGAACGCCGGGCCGCATTCGGATCCGGGAGCCTTCGTGGCCCTGGCGGTCGTCTCGGGCCTGGGATTCCTCACCAAGCAGATCCACTGCCTGTTCCCCGCCCTCTTCCTCGCGGCGCTGTTCGCGACACGCGGGTTGCGTCAAAGCGCGGGCGCCGGCCGGATCACCGCCGTCGTGCTGGCTCCGTTCCTGTTCCTCATCCCGCCGGTGATTTGGAATTGGCGCCACGATTGGATCACGTTCCGGCACACCGTGGAGGAACTGGAGGATCGCCCCTGGCAACTCGCGCGCAGCGCGAAATTCCTCGGCGAGTTCTTGGGGGGCCAGGCGGCGCTCGGAGGCGTGTTGCCCTGGGCCCTGATGGTGATCGCCCTGCTGCTCGCGATTCGCGCCTGGCGCGCGCGCGACGCACGCGGACGCTACCTCGTCCTGTTCAGTGCCCCAGGCCTGCTGGCATTCCTCGGGCTGTCTGTGTTCCAGCGCGTGGAGCAGAACTGGCCGATGGTCTTCTATGTCGCCGCCGCAGTTCTGGCCGCCGGTTGGTTGGCGGGCGATCACCGCGGAGATGCGCCCGCAGACGCCACGCTGCGTTGGGCGGCCCGGATCGGAGGCGTGCTGGCCATTGGCTTGATGCTGGTGCCGTTTGTGGTGCCCTGGACTCCCTGGGCAGGGGCGAGAAGCGATCCCACGGCGCGGATTCGCGGGTGGAGTTCGCTGGCTGCCGCGGTGGAACCTCTGCGGCATGCCGTTCCGCGGCCGGACCGCACCTTCCTCCTGGCGCCCGACGATCGGTACGCGGCCAGCGCGCTCGCCTTCTACCTGCCTGGCCAGCCACGGACCTATTGCTGGGAATCGCGGGACAGGCTGGAATCGCAGTACGGCATCTGGGGTCGCCCCGGCGCGGAATGGGCCGGTTGGGATGCCTTGGTCGTGGCTCGGAACCCCTTGGATGCGAAGCTCAAGGAAGTGGCGCAGCGGTTCGATAAATGGGAAAGCCGCGGCGCCATCACCCTTTCCCTGGGACGCCAGACCGCCCGGGACCGGCGGTATGTCGTTTTTGTTGGGCGCGGGTACAAACCGGCGGAAACCATTGAAACGAGCAGGAAATGAGGGGGAACCCGACGGTCTCCCGCCGCGAGATTCCAAGAATTACCGAACAATCGCATTGACAGAAGGATGCAGGTTTTTAGATTGGCCCCGCTGGATCACGAATCGCACACTCTAGGAGCACAGCTATGAATTCTTTTCGCACGATGGGTGGTTCGCTCGCACGACTGACGCTGGGCGCGGCCTTGCTCGCGCTGGCCACGGCCGCGCAGGCCGCGGTGGAGAAGGGGACCGCGCGCGTGTTGGCGGTTCACGGCACCGCGGAAGTCTCACTCGACGGTTCGACGTGGGCGCCGCTGAAGAAGGGCGTGAATCTCCGCGAAGGCGCGCTGGTTCGCACGACCGGCTCGGCTGCGGCCGATCTGGATCTGGGGCGCAACGGTTCTTCGCTGCGCGTCATGCCGAACTCGACCGTCGCCCTCGCGGCGCTGACCTTCGAAGAAACCGGCGTCGAGACAATCGTCAATACGAAGATCGATCTGCGCCAGGGCCGGGTTCTCGGCCATGTGCAGAAGCTCTCCACGGCCTCGAAGTACGAGGTTCAGGCGCCCAAGGTGTCCGCCACGGTCCGCGGTACCCGCTACGACATGAGCTCGGACGGCAAATTGGTCGTGGGCGAAGGCTCGGTGGTCGTCGTCGCGGTCCGCGAGGACGGTTCCGCCATCACCCGCGTCGTGAACGCCAGCGAGACCTTCTCGCCGGTGTCCGGCCTGGTGACCCCCGCCACGGAGAACGATCTCGCCGATATCGGCGGTTCGGCCTCCTCGGTGTCGGGAATCGTGGCCCTGCCTCCCCTGCAGTCGCCGATGTTCGACGCAGCCAATTTCATCGACCGCGTCGTCCTCCCGACTGACACGTACATCTCGCGCAGCCAGCCGATCGACGCGGGCGCGCCTGCCGGTCACGGTGACGGCGAATAGAAGAGGTTCGTCCCGCACCCGCACCAACCTTGGCGGACGCACCAGTCGGGAGCGTCCGCCGGTTGCCAGCCAGCCGAAGTCGCAACCGTTCGCCAGTCCGTAGCTCCCAGAGCAGCGTCCCGGCAAAAAGACAGAGGACATTCAGGTTTCAGTCAGAATCCCGGAGCCCGCGCTCCGGGATTTTGCTTTGTCACCGTCGGCCGCCGATGACAGCGTGTCGCGCGCTCCCCGTGACCTTCGGGTCGGCGTCCAGCGCGCACCCAAATCCGCCCGGTCCATGCGCATCGCTATCTGCCCAGGCACGTTCGACCCGATCACGAATGGTCACCTCGATGTGATCCAGCGCGCCGCGCGCCTGTTCGATCGCGTCATCGTCGCGGTTGCGGACAGCGGAACGAAGTCACCGCTTTTCACGCTGGATGAACGGTTGAGCCTCGTCTCGCAGGCAGTCCGGGGATTTCCGAACGTGGAGGCCGAAGTATTCTCCGGCCTCCTGGTCGAGTACGTCAGCCGGCGGGGGGCGCAGGTCGTGGTGCGCGGCCTGCGCGCGGTGTCCGATTTCGAGTTCGAGTTCCAGTTGGCACTGATGAACCGGAAGCTCAACGAGCAGGTGGAAACCTTGTTCATGATGCCGCGCGAGACCTACACATTTCTGAGTTCGCGTCTGGTGAAGGAAATCGCCATGCTGGGCGGCGACGTGGCCGAATTCGTTCCACCCCACGTGGTGGAGGCGCTTCGTGACCGAAGGAACGGGTCTGCGTCGGCCCGCTAGGAGGCACCATGGCCCTGTACGTACCGCTCGCGGCACTGGAAAAGGGAGTCGTCCGGCTCACCGGCCGCCTGACCCCGGAAGAACTGGGCATCGACCTCGGAAACGATCCCTGCCTGAGGGTCACACGACCGATCGAGTACGACCTCAGCATCGAGAAGACCGGCAACGATCTCTTCCTCGATGGCTGGGTCGAAACCTTGGTGGACTGCACCTGCGTGCGTTGCCTGGAGCCGTTCCAGTTCGCAATGCGTCTCGATCCGTGGGACTGCGTGCTTCCCTTGGAGGGCGAGGATGCCCCGCCAATTCAGCATGAGTCGGTGGACTTGACGCCCCGGATTCGCGAAGATAGCTTGCTCGCGCTTCCGCAGCACCCGCTGTGCAGGCCTGACTGTCAGGGCGTAGCCCTGCAGGAACCGGATTCGAAGACGCCGCAGGACCTGTCGGATGAAAAGTCGCGGTCCGTCTCGGCGTGGAGCGTTCTCGATCAGCTGAACCTCGAATAATCGTCACCTTTTATGGGCGTTCCAAAGCGCAAACCTTCCCGGAGCCGTCAGCGCATGCGACGGGCGTATAACAGTGTCCTTCGTCTTCCCCAACTCAGCACCTGCCCGCAATGCAGCGCGGCCTATGTGCCGCACCGCGTGTGCCCAGCCTGCGGATATTACAAGGGTCGCCAAGTTCTGACCGTCCAAGCATACGCTTGATCCTCTATCGCTGGTAAGCGCGGACGCCTTTCCAAGTCGATCCGCGCTTTTTGTTTTTATGCGCCTGGCGGTGGACGTGATGGGGGGAGACCACGGGCCGGGCGTCGTGGTTCGCGGCGCGTTGGAGACGATCGGGACCATTCCAGGACTCGACGAACTGATCCTCGTCGGCAACCAGGCGGAGATCGAAGCCCTCGGCATTCCGCAGCTCACCCGCCGCGGCGTGCGGATTCACCACGCCACCGAGGTCGTCACCATGCAGGATGGCCCCAAGGACGTGCTCCGCAGAAAGAAGGACTCGTCCATGGCGCGCGCCATCGACCTGGTGTCGGCAGGGGAGGCGGATGCCATCCTCTCGTGCGGCAACACCGGCTGCCTGCTCGCGGCCTCCACCATCAAGCTCCGCCGGTTGCCGGGCATCGACCGCGCCGGCATCGCCACGGTCATGCCCACGCCCGAGAACGAGTTCGTTCTCCTCGACGCCGGGGCAAATCTGGAGTGCTCCCCGCTCAACCTCGCCCACTACGCCATCATGGGCGCGGTCTACTCCTCCGAGGTGCTCGGCTATCCGAATCCGCGCGTCGGTCTGCTCAGCAACGGCACCGAGGATCACAAGGGCACGGCGCTCACGCAGGCCGCCTTCCAGCTCTGCCAGCGCCTCAAGCCCTCCCTTAATTTCATCGGCAATGTCGAGGGCCACGACCTGTTCGCCGGACGCGTTGATGTCGTGGTCTGCGATGGCTTCGTCGGCAACATCACGTTGAAAACGTCCGAGAGTCTCGCAAAGGGCATGTTTCGCTTCCTCAAACGCGAGCTCACGGCCAATCCGCTGCGCAAGTTCGGCGCCTTCCTCGCGCGCGGTGCCTTCCAGGCCGTGCGCCGCCGCATGGATCCCGACATGTACGGCTCGGCGCCCCTCCTCGGACTCAATGGAGTGGTGTTCAAGTCCCATGCTGGCGCGAGTGAACGCGCCATCCGGAACGGCATCAAAGTGGTGACCGACACGTTTGAACACCACGTGAACGCGCAGATCACTTCTCGCGTGGCCGCTGCGGCCTCGCTCATGGGGGAGGGGGAACCTCTCGCCGCCGCATGAGCGAGCTGCCGCCAGTGCCCTTCCAGAATCCGCGCGCGCGCCACGGGTTCCGCGCCCGGACGTGCTCCATCGTCGGCGTGGGCTCGTATGTGCCGGAGCGCGTGCTCTCCAACGCGGATCTCGAGCGGATGGTGGACACCACGGACGAGTGGATCACTTCCCGTACCGGCATCAAGGAACGCCGCATTGCCGCGGCCGATGAGGCCACCTCCGATCTCGCCGCCAAGGCGGCCCTGCGCGCCCTCGAATCCGCCGGCCTCACGCCCGATGCTGTCGATCTGATCATCGTGGCCAGCATCACGCCGGACATGCTGTTCCCGTCCGTGGCGTGCCTGGTCCAAACCAAGATCGGCGCCCGCCGGGCCGCCGCGTTCGATGTGGGCGCTGCCTGCTCAGGCTTCATCTATGCGATCGAGGTGGGACAGCAGTTCATCATGTCCCATACGCACGACACGGTGCTCGTGATCGGTGCGGAAAAGCTCTCCTCCATCATCGACTGGACTGATCGCAACACCTGCGTCCTGTTCGGCGACGGCGCCGGCGCGGTGGTCCTGCAGAACCGCCCGAGCGCGCACGGTTTGTTGACCGCCTGCCTCGGCGCGGACGGCTCGAAGGCCGGACTGCTGTGTATGCCGGGGGGTGGCTCGAAGATCCCGGCCACACCCGATTCCGTTGCGTCGCGCCTGCATTTCCTGCGCATGGACGGTCGCGAGACCTTCAAAAACGCGGTCATCGCCATGGGCCAGGCCGCCCAGGAAGCGCTCGCACGCTGCCGCCTGACCATCGACCAGATCGCGCTCATCATCCCGCATCAGGCCAATCGGCGCATCATCGAGGCGGTCGGCGAACGCCTCGGCGCCCCGGCCGAGAAGGTGTTCATGAACGTCGATCGCTACGGCAACACCTCCGCTGCCTCGGTGGCGATTGCCCTCGACGAGGCGGTGCGCGGAGGCCGCTTGCGCCGTGGTGATCTGCTTCTCCTGCTGGTGTTTGGCGCCGGGCTGACCTGGGGTGCTGCCGTGATCGAGTGGTGAACGGCCTGCGGATCGCACTGCGGATCCACGCGGGTTTGCCTCGCCCGGACGTCTCGCTTTCCCGCTGAGGGAGGCCTTGCGCATTCCGAAGGAGTTGTGCGGCGGAGGGGTCTGTCGACTGCAATCTCCCAGGAAAACTTGCCCCTTGGACAGGCCGGTGCGTTGACGCGTCGGGCTCCTGTGGTAGCCTGCCTGCGGAATTTTATTATGAGCGCTGGCCGAGCCGATCGTACTCCTTCATCCCCGTCCCTCCGCGCTGCACCTGCTTCCGAGGATTCTGCGCTGAGCCTCCCTGCCAGCGCGGTCACCATCCGGAAAAACGGCATCGAGTTCATCTCGAAGCAGCCCATGGCGCAGTGGACCGAGGTCACTCTTTCCATCGAATCTTCGGTG
Organism: uncultured Verrucomicrobiota bacterium; assembly: GCA_964647675.1. Taxonomy (GTDB): domain Bacteria; phylum Verrucomicrobiota; class Verrucomicrobiia; order Limisphaerales; family CAIMTB01; genus CAIMTB01. Next base: position 6,375 of record CAZYJB010000184.1, read on the forward strand.
GAACACACGCGCGTGGATTGCCGTGGCGTGGTCGTCGCCTGCGAAGGCAACCGCCACAAGGGCTATCAGGTCTCCCTCCTCTTCCTCGGCCTGACGCCGCAGGTCCAGCAACGTCTTGAGTCGCTGGCCTTGTCTCATCTTCGCTGATCCCGTCGGTTGCTTCCGATCTCACCCCTGCGCGTCGTGTGCTCTCCGGACCGCCGCAGGGGTCCGCCATCCCTCCCTCCCGCGCCATGGAACTGTTTCATAAGATCCTCAAGACCGCCGTCGAAGGCGGTGCCTCCGACGTTCATATCAAAAGCGGGTCACCAGTCGTGTTCCGCATCAGCCGCCAGTTGGTGCCGATCGAGTGTCCGGTGCCGACCGAGGAATGGCTGGTCAAAGTCGTCGAACAGATCGTGCCCAGGCATGGAAAACAGCAGATGGAGGAGACGCGCGAAGTCGACTTCTCCTACTTCGTGCCGGGCATCGGTCGGTTCCGGACGAACGTCTTCCAACAGCGCGGGATGCTTTGCCTCGCCATGCGCTATGTGAAGGGAACGATCCCCGAGTTCGAGACGCTCGGTCTCCTTCCCATCGTCCGCAAAATTGCCACCTCCCCGCGCGGCATCGTCCTGGTCGCCGGCGCCACGGGCAGCGGAAAGTCCACGACCCTCGCGGCCATGATGCAGCACATCAACCGCACGGTGTGCAAACACGTCATCACGCTCGAGGATCCCATCGAGTACGTCTTCGAAGACGAAAAGTCGGTCATCGAGCAGCGCGAAATCGGGTTGGACACGCCGACCTTCCCGATGGGCCTCAAGTACGTCCTGCGCCAGGACCCTGACGTCATCATGATC
>CAZYJB010000185.1:0-1942 GCA_964647675.1 uncultured Verrucomicrobiota bacterium
CCACTTCACAGTTCTCGATGAGGCGCTTCATTTCGGCACGCGCGTCGGGCAGCGATTTCCCGTTCTCCTCGGTGATCTGGCGCGCGAGTGTCTCTTCGTGGGCACGCAGGCGTTCGAGCAGCAGGAAAAGGTACTCGGTGCGCCGCGCCACCGGCGTGCGACTCCAAGCCGGAAACGCCGCCGCGGCCGCCTCCACCGCGCGGTCCACGGCGGAAGCCGTGGAGAGCGGCACCTGGGCCAGGATGGCGCCATTGCTGGGATTCTCGACCGGCAGCAAGCCGGACCGGTCCAGATCCGTCCACGCGCCGCCCACGTAATTCTTCAACGCTTCGCTTTGCACAACGATCTCGGTGTCGAGCCGTCAAGGTAGGGAACCCGGGCGCCGCGCGGAAGCGTGAAAGCCCGGCCCAGTTCACCACGAAGGAACGACCAAAGAGTGGGTTGAACCACGGAAGGGAAACTGATTCGCGAGTCCGCTAGCGAGATTTCGACACCCGTGCCGCTCCCAAGCGCCCTCCTTCGTGCTCTTCGGGCCTTCGTGGTTCGTTGTCCGGGCACTCGGGCCCAGTCTTCTTGAAGAACGATGGGAGTGGTGCCCGTCCGATCAAGGCGCAGGCGTGACCACGCGGAAAAATCGGGCTCGAGCGCGGTCCAACACCACCGCTTCCACAGTGGCTTCACCCTCCGCCGCTGACGCCGGCAGGCGGGAGACCGGAGTCCACGTGCTGTTTTCCCAGTCCTCCCTCGCTTGGACCTCATAGGTCCGGCCCGCCACCACCGGCAGATGGAGGCGCACACCCGTTGCGGAGATCCCGCCCACGCGCAACCGCAGAACGCTGGCGGCATCCCGCGGACGCGTGCCGCTTTCGTATTCGGCCCGGTTGCCCTGGCCGTCGGCGTCCGGATCCGCGGTATCGCCACTGATCCGCGCCTCGAGGAGTTCCGCCGCGGAGAAATGGCGCGTGCGCCATGCCTGATAGGTTTCGCCTTCTCCAGCCGACGCCACCACCGCGATGCGATCGCTGGCGAGCAACGCGCCATCAGAAACCGTCACTTCGAAGCGGTACGTTCCTGGTGCGCTCAGTTTGAGCTGCACCCTCGACTGATTGGTGGGCGAGATCCAGGTCACCGATGCGGGACCCTCCACCTGACGCCATCCGATCGCCGCCACGCTGGGCAGACCATCATCGTTCCAGGACGCCTGCAGGACCAAGCCCGTGGGCAACGTCGCGCTCACGGCCTGGTCGGGACCCGCCTCGACCACCGGTGCCCGATTGACGGTTGGCATCGCCGCGCGCAATTCGAGATCGAAGCTGATGTCGCTGCTCCCGGCATTCTGCTGGTGCACTTCGACGGCCAGGACGTTGGTACCCGCACGCAGGAGGGATGGCGCGATGTCCTGTTCGAAGAACGTGGACTCGTCCGCACCACTCATGGTCGCCGGAGCGAGTGAGGCGTAAGTCAGCGGGCCATCCGGAACATTCGATCGCATGGCCTCCACTCCGTTGAGCCAGACGAGTGCCCCATCGTCGCGGACCACTCGAAGCGCCATCGCACCAACCTCGGTCGGCCGGGTCACGACGAAACTCCGGCGGAAGTAGGCGGTCAGCAGGCGCGAACCAGTGACCGTGTCGCGAATCACCGTGCGCTCGTCTCCATCGCCATAGCCCAGGGGCGCGGCACCTGCCGGCCAGGCGCGGTCGTCGAATTCGGTTTGAGCCCACGAGGTGGCGACCGGCCCCTGATCCCAGTAGCGCCAGGTTTCCCCGGCCGCGACCAGCGTCGCCTCGCCGGCAGGACGGGCCACGTCGACCAACACTTCGGAGGCGCCGGAGAACTCGCCGTCGTAGGCTGTCAGTCGGAGCCGGTACGATCCGGGCCCGGGCAGGCGCACCGTCGGGCGCGTCGCGCCGGCATCCGCGAACTCCACCACGCCTGGCCC
>CAZYJB010000185.1:1952-7215 GCA_964647675.1 uncultured Verrucomicrobiota bacterium
TTGCGTCCAGGAGAGCGTCAGTCGTCCGGGCTCGACCGGAAGGCCGTCATCGGTGGCCGTTCCCGACAAGGCGAGCTCGACGGGGAATTGGGTGGCCTCGATCGGTGATACCGCGGCGACTTCCACTCGCGGGACCCGATTCGCCGAGTGAAGGGTCCCCGGACTCGCGCCATCCGCGTTGAGGCGCCACGCCGCGGGGTCGTCGCCGAACAGATTTCCCGACCGTCGTTCGATGGAAAGCCCGAGGGGCGACTCGCGAAGGGCCGGCCAGGGCGCCTCGACGCCGAAGGTCAGCGCGTCCACCGCGACATAAGGAACGAACACCGATCCGTCGGGCAGCGCATCCGGCGGGTCAGGGCGCAGCAACTCGAGGCCTTCGCCGTCGCGCTGAAGTTCCCCTGACCATGGCCCCAGGACGGGAACATTCGCGGGGATCAGCCAGCGGTCGCGGAACCAGCGCGGATCGCCGCCCACCACCAGGGCGAAGCCCCCGGGCGGCAGGATCAGATTCGGAGGAAAATCAAAATCCACACCCGCCAGCCGCCAGGTGTTCTCTGGCGTCGCTGGATCGAACAAGGGAACGGCATTCGTGGTGACGTTGCGCAGTTCGATAAACGGCACCTCGCCATTCGCCGGCCGTGCCTGGATTTCGTGGATCACGACCGGCCCGACCGCAGGCCCGGCGTTGGCGTCTCCGAGGCTGCGCTTCGATTGCGAAGGAAACAGCACGCGCCCCGCCGAGTTGGTATACCGCCCAAACGACACGCCGTTTGCCGACGCGGGAAACTCGAAGCCATCTGCGCCTCCCTCCAGACGTCCGCTGGCGTTCGCGCGAAACAGCCACACTTCATCGCCGTGACTCGAGAAGGTGAACGGATGCGCCACGTCCGCGGCATTTAACTGCGTTTCGTCCACGACCAGGCGCGCGCCGGCGCCCAGCGTGGTACCCGAGGGAAGCCGGAACTTCTGCGGCGTGCCGGGATCGTCGGTCAGCCACCAGCCCTCCAGCGCCACCGGTTGGGACGTCCAGTTGAAGAGCTCGACCGCGTCGAGCAGGGGAGGATCGGTGTGGGTGAGCACCTCGGTCACAATCACCGGGATACCAGTGACCGGCAGCTCCTCGGCTTGGCCCGGCGTGCCTCCCGCGCGGGATCCGACGATCCAGAATGCCGCGTCCTCCCACCGGCTCCAGGGCGCAGTCACGTCAGCCGCGACGAGGGAGAACCCGAACCCGTCCGCCGCCGGCGCGCTTTCGGTGCGATACTCGAAATCAAGAATCCCCTCCCCGCTTGCGTCTTCGAGGCGCAACCGTTCGCCGGCGTTGTCGAGGCTGCCCGTGTAAGCTCCCAACACGCGTGGCGCGGCCCCGTGAACCGCACGGAACGCCGCCAGATCGTTCACCAACACCACGCGCTCGCCGGGCGCGAGGCTCGGGGCGCCCGACGCCGGGAACGCAAACGCGATGCCGTTCGTAATCCGCACGCCGTCGAGGCCGAGCGCCACGGTGCCTGTGTTCAACAGTTCGAGGAACTCCGACTGCCCGTCGACTGGATGAAAGTGCAGCTCGCTCACCCGGAGGTACTGCTGCGCGGGCGAAGGTGCCCCGGGGTAATTGGTTTCCGCCACGCGCCGCCCCGCGGCATCGGTCAACACCACGCTCCCGCCGCGCGCGCTCAACTCGCCTTCGTAGTTGCCCAGCACCAACCGCCGCTCGCCACCCCTGGGACTCGCGGTCCGTGTGCGGAAGGCCCGTCGATCAGGCGAAACGAACGCGGCACCGCGCGCCGGAAGCACGGTACCGGCCTTGAAGCGCATGCGGACCGCACCATCCAGCCGCCAGTCGGAAAGGTCCACGGCGACGGGATTCGGGTTGGTGACGCACAGGAACTCATGGGCCGGATTTCCGGAGGCGGAAAGCGCCTCGACCGATGCGAAGCGGACGATCACGCCCGGCGACTGCGCCGCCGGCAGCGTGCCCGAGTTCACCAGCGTCCGGAACAGGTACTGGCGTCGGCCCGGCAGGAATTCGCGATGAATGCGATCCACGGCCTGCGTGATCGTTTCGCGCCGGCCCCAGGTGCCCCACTTCGCCAGGTCGAGCGCGGCGTCAGGCGCAATCCGGTCGCGCCACTGGGTCGTGCGCAGGCGCCAGCGGTCGGACTCCAACGCGACGCCGGGAGCCTGGGTCAATTGTTCCGCCAGCGTGCGTAGGCGGCGCAGGTACATCTGGCGCGTCGACGGCGTCGACAGCACGGCCGAGAAGACGCGGTTGTTGTTGCCCACGAAGAGCCCGGTGTTCGTGTAGATGGTCTCGTCGAAATAGGAGAAGCAGGGGCTGTTGCAGGTCCAGACCCGTCCGAAGCTGAGGTCTACATCCCAGGGAAACGCCATCCATTCGCCCGAGTTCCGCGTGTCGCGGTAGAGGTAGTAATTCTTGTGGCAGCAGTCGCTGTCACCCGTGATCGCGCGCGCGGCGAGGTAGTTCACCACCTCGGGCACATCGAGTTGATCGAAGAGAAACGCCTCGCGCGCCTGCGCCGTGCCGGCGGCGAATCCGCCCACCAGTGCGGAGAGATCCTGGGAGCCCTCGAACTTGCGCGACTTCTTCTCGGCGCCCGAGGCGCTGTCGGCGGTATTGTACATCTTGTAGAGCGCGCCCTGGGGATCGAGACCGAGGCGCTCCAGAAAGTTCTCGTCGCCGTTCTCGACGAGGTTGGCGACCGCGTGGAATCGCGCGTTGAGTTGCACGCGCACGGGAAAGGCGAAATGTGCCGGCGCACCCGCGTGGGCGTAGGTCTCGTAGGCCATGACCGTGCGGAAGTGCGACTTGTCCGCCCAGGTGGTGAGCAGGTTGAGGTCGTCGACGCGCGGTTGTCCGCGCTGCCAGCGGAAGTTGAACCCGGGATTGAAATCCAGATCGTACGATTTCTTCGGAAACCCGCGCGTGCTCTGCCCATGGAGATTGGCGCCAACGTTGTCGTAGAACTCGCCGTCGTAGAAGAGGGAGCCACGCGTGCCGGCGTCGCTGTCCGCGGCCGTCGAGTTCTGCAGGAACCAGTGCAGCACGGGTAACGCGGAGGCCTCCGACCCGTGGTCGCGCACGATCGTGCCGTGATACTGCGGCGTCCGACGGGGATCCGTGTAGGCCGGCGAACGCAAGGAACGGGCCTGCGTGTCCCGCGCCACGACGGCCCAACGGACCATCTGTCCCGGCGTCGAGGCGGACGCCGGAATGGTGGCGCCCCACCAGCCATCCCCAGCCACGCCATCGCCGTGCGCGCCGTCGTCGGCCATGGGCACAGTGACCTCGGCGCCGTACATGACACGGTAGATCAGGTCCACCGAGGCGATCGCTCCCACGGTGCGCCGCACCTGCGCCCGCACGGTCAAGGGTTGAGCATCGTCGGGCACGCTGGGTTCGTGCTGCACCGACACCACCACCGGGCCCGGCGATTCCGCGCCACCGAGATTGGCGGCGCCTGGCGTGGGCGTGACGAAGTAACGGGCGGCTGCCGATCCGGCGATCCGTCGGCGCGCCACCAATTCCGGAGCCAGGAGCAGTTCCTCGTCGTCCACACTGGCGTTGAGGATCTGGAAGGCGAGCACGTTGGTGCCGGCCACGAGGTGTTCACGCAGGTGCGTGAGCGGCAGGACGGTTTCGCGCACGGCGTCCCCGCGCGTCCGCGCCCTGAGCGCGGTGGAGTTCCACTGCAAACCCGGCGAGGCCTGCTGGTGCACTTGCGCCGCAAACGTCGATCCGTCGCAACCATCGGCGGTGTCGCCATCGGTGCCGGTAGGATCGAGAACGAAATCGATCAGGTCGCCGAATTGGACATTCTCCAGCTCGATCTCCCCGGCGAATCCCCGCGCGTCGTCGAAGGCCACGGTGTGCGCCAGCCGTTCCTCGCCGTTGAACAGGATGCGGAAGGTCACGCCGTTGCCGCAGCCGGTGTTCTGTTTGGCACCGGCGATGGCTACGCGGATCGTTCCTTCCGCCTGCGATACCCAACGGCGGATGGTCCACAGCACGTTCGCTCCGCCCTGGTTGCCGTTCGGATGCCACGTGTCGCGCGAGACCCAGTTCCAAGGCGGATCGCCCGGTCCGAGATGCCACTCCTCACCCGTCCAGGCCCATCGCGGATCGCCGGTCTCGAACTCCGTCACCGGATCGTAGGATCCATCGGCGTCCTCGGACCGCCGGTGGACGCCGTAGTACCAACCCCTGCTGCCCTGGGCGCCGTCGGTCGCCCAGTCCTGCTGCGAATCGGCGATGACGCCGCCTTCCGATTCGACCGGAGCATTGCGTTGTCCCGCAGGTTCGCCGTTGAGGGAGACCGCAAGGCCGTCATCGAAGCGCACGGAAAGGTCGAGCGTCTCCACCTGCGCCGCCTGCTCCGGCGTGAGGACGAAGGGCACGCGCACAAAAGCCGAGGCGTTCCGTCCGCGCATCGCGTCCGCCAGATCCGTCCGGATCCAGGAAGGGAACACCCCACTGGCCGAGACCGTGAAGGACAGTTCGGATTCGTCACCGACATCGTCGGTGGCGGAGGCAGCGCCGATCGGGACGAGGGCAAGATCGATGGCATCGCCGACTGAGACACCGGTCAGCACCACCGTCCGGGTGACGCCGGTCGTGTTGCCAGCCGCGATCACCGCGCTGTCACGCTGGGTCCCCTGATGAAACAAGCGCGCGCTGACTCCCGTGCCGGAGGTCTCCTGCTTGGCGAGGTGCCAGGCAACCGTCACCTCACCCGCCACACTCGAGATCCAACGCCGGATCACCCAGCGTTCCTCGCCGCTGTTGCTTCCCGTGGGCCGTGCCGTCGTGCGCGTGATGCGGTCCCAGGGCGCCACGCCGCCGGGCGAACGCCACTGAACACCATCCCAGAAGGCCGCCGGAAACGGCACAAACTCCGCTGCGGAATAGGTCCCGTTCCCATCCCGCGTGCGCGAATAGAAGCCGTGGGACCATCCCCGATAGCCCTGCTCGCCGGTCGTACTCCAATCCTCTTCCGAATCCGCGACCGTCACCGGTCCGGCTTGCGCGGATCGATCCCAGCCCAGTCCCAACTGGCCAGCGTTCCACCCGTCATCCTGGAAATCCGGCAGTCGCCATGTGGTGCCCAAACGGTCGTCGGTCGGAACCCTCCACTGTGCGGCGCTGCCCGCCGTGACCCAGCGCTCCGAGAGGCTCGCGGCTTCGAGGCCATACCCGATGTCCGGCGGCTGGGCCGGGAACGCGGGAGCGAATTCCGACGCGACG
>CAZYJB010000186.1:0-7212 GCA_964647675.1 uncultured Verrucomicrobiota bacterium
ACTTCCCGGGTACCCGCTGGCGAAGGGGCGCCCAATCGGCGCGGCGATGCTTCTGTGTCCGGTTCGCTGCCCCGCCCGCGGGCAAACTGGGCCGGGCTCGGGATGTTGCTCTGGACCGTTGGATTCGCGTGGCGGGCGTTCAGCCTCGTACGCGGGCACTGGCAGATCGATCGGCTGCTGCGCGCGTCGCAACCTGCGTCCGACCGAGTCCGGAAGGCCGTGGTGGCCGTTGGAGGACGCGTTGGCCTGAGAGGTCAACCGCGAGTGGTCGAGTCCGAACGGGTGACGTCGCCCTTTGCCTGTGGGGTGTGGCGGCCCTGCATTGTGATCCCGACGAGACTGGCGGCGGAACTGGACGAGGCGGACTTGCGCGTGCTGTTGGAGCATGAGCTTGCCCATCTGCGTCGGCGGGATCCCGCATGGTGTGTCGCGTGGCAGTGGATGGCCGCCGTGGGCTGGTTTCATCCCCTGGCCCGGCTCGGCGAACGCGCCCATGCGCTGAGTTGCGAACTGGAAGCCGATCGGGCGTGTGCAGCGACGATGGCGTCTGCGGAAGAGTATCGTTCTTCGCTGGCGAGAATGGTGCTGCGGTTGGTCGCAACCGGAGGGGCCGAGCGGGCCTTCGTTCCACACGCCACCTCGCATCTCGGGAAGCGGCTCATGTCGCTCGAGCGGGCCGGCCTGCCGCAGTGGCATCGGCGTCATGCGGTGCCGGGCGTACTGGCGATGGCCACGCTGATCTGCCTGACCGCGGCCTGCCGGGTGGTGGAGCGTCCGGTGACGGGCTCGGCTCAGAATATCGGGATCGTTGCGGTGAAAGTGGTCGATGAGGCGGGGCGCCCGGTGCCCGACGCGAAGGTTCTGCCCTTCGGCCTGCGCATGCGCGGCGATGAGGCGAGTTCATACGGTTGGGCGACCAACCTCTTCGGTCCGCGCGAGACGGTCATCACCGATGCGCACGGCATCGCGCGCGTGACATATCCGAAAATGGCCATCCCCGAGGAGCGATTGGAAACCAGCCGGGTGCTGCTGACGGTGGAGCATCCGGACTTCGGCCCGGCCGTCAGTCAGGGATATGAGGTGGACGGCGGAGCTGATCCGGTCCGACTGCGGCGCGGCGCGGGCCTGAGGGTTTCGGCCCACTTCGGGACTCCCGCGATGCCGGTTCGCTCCCTGCTGCCGTTGGTCAGCGCGGAATGCCAGTCGTGTCTCGCTTGGTCTACCAACTCCGACGGCAGCCGGTCCGTTCGAGGGTTGGCGCCGGGGCCGCACCTGGTGCGAGTTTCGGGGCAGCTTCCATCGGGCGCGCTCGTTCACAGCACTGCGATCGAAATGACGCTGGAGGCGGGCCGCGAGACGTCCCTTCCGCTCGAGTTGAAGGAAGGCATCCGACTCGAAGGCCGCCTGGATTCGCGTGTTCCACGTCCCGTGCGGAACGGGCGCGTTCTGGTCTCAGTGCGACCGCCCCAGGTTCCGGCGTCGGTGGTGCCCGAAGATCTGGGCAAGGTCCACGAGCGCTATGGCGAGGTTCCCACCTGGCGCGCGTGGCGGCCGGTTGCGTCGGATGGCACCTTCGTCTTCGAATCTCTGCCCGCGGGTGAAGTGGATGTGATCGCGTTGGGGGACGGCTTCTTCGCTGCTTCTGGTGGCACTCCCATGAACCGCATGCCCGATGGGTCGCTACAGGCGACGCTGCCGATCGGGGTGCCGCAGTCGTTCGCGCTGTCGGCGCCCATCACGCGGATCGAGTTGGTCACCGAGGCGGCCGGTGCTCTCACGCTTCAGGTTTCGACGGCAGCGGGGGAGCCCGTCCAGGGCGCGCAGGTACTCCTGTCCCCCAACATCATGCGGTTTCCGGGTGGGATCTGGGGCGAGATGCCCGATCCGAGCGAAGCTTGGTTCGGGCTGGCAGCGCCGGCCCCCACGCCGGAGTACACCGGGGTCACCGATCGCCACGGGCGCGTGGCCTTCGCGAACGTTCCTTCATGCGCGCGCGGGCTCGACATCGTGCATTCGCGGTACGCGGTTCCCCTGGACCGCGCGCGTCATGACCGTTGGGTGCGGTTCTCCATGCAGCCGGGAGCCACGGTGGCACTCCAGGCAAGTTTGGTGGAGAAGGGAGTCGACTTCGTAGGCGCAAAGCGGTGATGGGCATTTCACGGACAATGCGTTGGCGAGCGGGGTCGGGAGGCCCACTCTGTTCGGGATGCGCTGGAAGTCGCTTCTTCTCGTGGCCGCGCTGTGCAGCGGCACCCCCGTCGTGCCCGCCGCCCAACCGCTGCCGCCGGCGAGTTGGACGAACCTACCCCCGTGGCGCGGGTTCAACCTGCTCAACAAGTTCATGCTCCCGTGGAGCAACGGCCCGTACCGGGAGGCCGACTTCGAGTTTCTCGCTGCGAACGGCTTCCAGTTCGCGCGACTGCCCATCGACTATCGCACTTACGTCACCAACGGGAACTGGGAGACCTTCGCCGAGCCGCGCCTCGCCGAGATCGACCAGGCCGTCGAGTGGGGCGGAAAACACGGCGTCCATGTCTGTCTCAATCTGCACCGTATTCCCGGCTGGACGGTGGCCTCGCCGCCCGAGGCGAAAAGCCTCTGGACCGATCCGGAAGCCCAGCGCGTCGCGGCGTTGCACTGGGGGATGTTCGCGAAGCGTTACCGTGGAATCTCAAGTGACCGCCTCAGTTTCAATCTGCTGAACGAACCCTCCGACATCACGCCGGCGGTCTATTCGAATGTCGTTGCGCGCCTCGCTGCCGCCATACGCGCGGAGGATCCGAAACGCTTGATCATCTGCGACGGGCTCCAGTATGCGTCGCGGCCCGTGCCCGAACTGATTCCGCTGCAGGTGGCGCAGGCCACGCGCGGCTATGCGCCCTTCGGACTGACCCACTACCGCGCGTCCTGGGTGGCGGGCAGCGAGTCCTGGCCCGTGCCGACCTGGCCGGGGTCGTTGGTCAATGGCTACCTCTACGGCCCTGACAAGGCAGAGTTCCATTCGGTCCTGCGCCTTGACGGGCCATTTGCGGAAGCGACCACCCTGAGAATCCACGTCCTTCATGTCTCCGGTCGCAGCCGGTTGGTGGTGAAGGCGGGCGACTTGACCTTGACCAACAAGCTGTTCGTCGCGGGTCCGGGGACCGGCGAATGGAAATCCGCTGTCCACCAGCCCCAATGGAACAGTTATCTGAATCTCTATGATCGCAGTTACACGATGATCGTCCCGACGGGATCAGCGTCGGTGACCATCGAGAATGCAGAAGGGGACTGGATGACCTTCTCGGAGATCGGGCTGAAATCCGCGGCGTCCCCCGAAGCCGTCCTGGTCGCCGGGAGCCGGGAGTGGGGACGGAAGCAGTCGATCAAGGTGGGCTACCGTGCAGGAGCGACGCCGGAGTTTGCGTACTCGGAATCTCAGGACGCGGCCTGGCTCTGGCGTGAGACGATCCAGCCGTGGCTCGATCTGCGCGCGCGCGGCGTCGGCGTGATGGTGGGTGAATGGGGAGCGCACAACGCCACACCGCATGCCGTGACCCTTGCGTGGATGCGCGACATGCTCGGGAACTACGAGAAGGCCGGGCTCGGCTGGGCGCTGTGGAATCTCGACGGCAGCTTCGGCCCGGTGAACAGCGGCCGACTGGACGTGGCCTATGAGGCGCTCGAGGGACGCAAGGTGGACCGTGCGATGTTCGAACTTTTGAAGAAGTGAGGGAGATGTGTGGCCCGACGGAGGGTGTGAGTTGCATGAAGGCAGGGCGCCACGCGGTGCGGTGAAGGCCCAAAGGCCAGGGGTTGGCCGGTGAGGAGGTACGGGAAAGCGGGGCAAGTCTGGTGGCTCGCCGGCTCCGCCCGGCGAGGCGGAGTGAAGCTCCGCCTGACCGGAACCCGGGACGCGGAGTGGTGGGCGAGGCAGAGGAGCCCCATCCGGTCGGCATCCGGGCGGATGCCGAGTCGTGAGACAGAGCTCACGACCCACCATGGGCTGGCGCGCCACGTCGCTGCGGCGCCGCGGGGCGCGGTGACAGCGCCTCGTCAGGCCGCGAGGTCGGCGATGTAGAAGCTGCCGTAGGTGTGCACGCGGTCGCGCGCATGGCAGCGCGCAGCGAGGCCCGTGTGGTAACTGTGCAGTTCGCCGACGCGGCAGCGCGATCCGTCGCGTCGGACTTCCAGTGGATCGACGAAATCCACCGCGGACCCGCCGCTGCGCCAGAGAATCCTCGCGCCAGGCCGCGCGCGATCGAGGATGGCCTGCCACTCACCCTGGAGCAGTCCGGGTTCCTGGTGGCTCAGCCAGTCCATGTGGTCGAGCAGCACGAAGCGCGAGAGTCGGCCGCCATGCGACCTCAGGAATCCGGTCAGGTCTCCGGTGTGAATCGAAATGCGGTTCGCCAGACCGCTTCGAAGGCGCTCGAAATTGGCGGGCCGGAGGTACTCGGGACAGCAGTCCCGCGTGTAGCGTCCGAACAGGTAGAGCCGCCAGAAGTAGTTGTCGTCGACCGGGAGGCGCGTGAACACCGCCTCCACGCAGTCCTCCATAAAGTCCGCGATCCCGGTGGCGCAGGTGCGTTCGAGGTGGTCGCGCTGTGCCTTGGGAACGCCGAGGAGGCTCAGCGTGAAGTCGGTCTGGAGGGCGCGCTTGATTGCCGGACGCCAGAGCCGGTCACGGATGCCCGTGAAATAGATCTCCCGCTGCTCGGCGATCGAGTTCGCGCTGAAGAGCCGCAGGGCGTCCGCATGCACGCGTGCCAGGCGGAGGTACTTCACCAGCATCCGCGCGAAGAAGCCGGTGGTGCCCCGGTGATAGAACGAAGCGTCCGGGGTGGGACGACTCAGAAAGTGCCGGCGCGGGTCCCAGAAGCGCCGGGCGGCGGGCGTGAGGTCGGACCGCAGGCGCGAGGCGTACCAGTGCGGGAACTCACGATGGCCGCCGTCGCCGAACAGGCTGAAGAACTCGTCGAACTCGAGATGCCGAATGCCTGCGAGCTTCAGTTCGAGAAGTGCATTCTGGCGGAAGTTCAGGTCGACCGCGTGGATGCGGCGCGGGCCGTCCAGGGCATAGTCCAGTGCATTGCAGCCGGCGGAGGTAATGAGGACGACCTCGTCGTCGGCCTTGAGCGCCATGGCCTCCCGGTCCAGGCGGGGATCTTCCCAGCAGGTGTTGTAGACGAGGTGATTCCCATGCACGTAACGGAAGACCTGACGCGTGGTCCAGTGGGTGACCGTTCTCATGTGTCTGATGGGACGCGAGAGTATCCCTGCCCGGCGCGTGAGAGTGAGTCACATCGCGGCGACAGGGCGGCGACGGTTGGATCTCAGGCTCCGTCGCGATTGTGAATAGGTCTTCACCCGCCGGACGCGAAATTGTCATGCGACGGGTCGACGATGAGGCCGTGAAGGTCCTGATTCTGACGGCGAGTTTCGGGGATGGTCACAACGCGGCGGCGCGCAATTTGCGGCAGGCGCTGGAGTCGCTGGCGCCGGAGGCGTGTCAGGTGGAGGTGCTGGACCTGTTGGATGCCGTTTACGGGAGGCTCAATCAACTGGCGCGCTCGGCCTATCTCGGACTCGTGCGCCACGCGCCCTCGCTCTGGAAGACGGTCTATCAGATCGTGGATGCCGCGCCGCAGTTGCCGGCGGCGGGCTCATGGTCGCGCCTGCGCCGCGCGCTGGAGGACATTCTGACCGCGACCCAGCCGGATGCGGTGGTATCGACCTATCCTGTTTACGCCGACGTGGTGGCTGAGTTGTACCGCGACCATGCCGAGCGGCCATTCCGCCTGTTCACGATTGTCACCGATTCCATCTCCATCAACTCCGCGTGGCACCGCAGTCCGAGCGACCTCTATTGCGTCGCCAATCCAGCCACCGAGCAGGTTCTGGTGCGGGCCGGACTCGCGCCTGACCGCGTGCTGGTGACCGGGTTTCCGGTGAGTCCCGCTTTTCACGACGACCAGGTTCCTGAGCTCGAATCGCCCGTGGGCGACGCAGAGCGCCGGATCCTCTATCTCGTGAACACCGGGCGACCCAAGCTGGGCCGCACGCTGGAGGAACTGCTGCAGATGCCGCAGGTGAAGCTCACCATCACTGTTGGGCGTGACAACGACCTGCGTACCCGGTTGCACCAGCGCCTGGAAGAGCACGGTGACCGCGTCCGGCTCTACGGCTGGACGAACCTGATGCCGCGGCTGCTGCGGAGCCATCATCTGGTCATCGGCAAGGCGGGCGGAGCCTCCGTGCAGGAGGCCATCGCCGCGCGCTGCCCGATGATCGTCAACCAGACGATTCCGGGGCAGGAGGAGGGCAACGCGCGCCTGATCGCCGACGAGGGGCTCGGCTGTGTGGTCGATGGCCGGAAGGAGACGATCGCCGCGGTGGAGCGAGCGTTCGCCGATCGCGCGCGGGTCTGGCACGGCTGGCGCGATCGGCTGGCGCGGGTGAGTCGGCCCGGGGCGGCCTATCGCATCGCCGAGCTGATCCTGTCGACGGACCGGGACGGGTCCGCGGGGTCGGCGTTCCGTGGCTGGAAACCCGGCGCGGGCGCGGAGGCGCCTTCGATTCTGCCACCCCCGGCCAAGGGTCCGTTGCTATGCGATTTTCACACCCACACCAACTATTCGGACGGATCGCTGACGGTGGCCGAGTTGGTGGACTTTTATGGGAGGCATGGCTTCGACTGCATTTGCGTCACGGATCATCTCGCCGATCCGCGCCGTCTAATCGGCAAGCTTTCGCGCCTGAGCGGACTCACCCTGAGCCCCGCGCAGGTGGACGAGTATTTCGAGGTGATTGCGCGCGAGGCGGCGCGCGCGTGGCGCCGCTATCGCATGCTGGTGATGGCGGGGATCGAGTTTAACAAGGACGGCTGCCGGGCACGCAGCTCGGCGCATTTGCTGGGCATTGATCTGCGCGAGGGGATTCCGGCGGATCTCGACCTGCGGGAGACCATTGCCCGCATCCACGCGCAGGGAGGCCTTGCGGTCGCGTCGCACCCGCACGTCATGAAGAGCGAATGGGGCAAGAACACGCTGTACCTGTGGGAGAATCAGGAGACGTATGCGCCCTTGCTGGATGCCTGGGAGATCGCCAATCGCGACAACATCTTTTCGCCCGTGGCGCTGAAGCGACTGCCGTTCATCGCCAACAGCGACTTCCACAAGCCGAGGCATATCTACTCGTGGAAGACGGTGCTGCATTGCGCGAAGGACGCGG
>CAZYJB010000187.1:0-7194 GCA_964647675.1 uncultured Verrucomicrobiota bacterium
AGCCCACCGGCAGAACCGCAAAGTCGCGGGACGAATTCGATCCCTGGACCCAGGGCGACGTGAAGGCGTTGTCCCAGATCTCCGGAGTGGGTCGGAAGACCGCGGAACGCATCGTGGTGGAACTCAGAGACCGGCTCGGTGCCGCTCCCGGCGCGACGGAGTCGCCGGCAGCCGCGGCGGCTGTGCCCCCCGGGGAACGCGTCGCGCACGACGCGGTGCTGGCCCTTGTGGCGCTGGGATTCAAACAGGCCGACGCCGCCAGCGCCGTGCAGGGTGCGCTGGCCGTGCTGGGCCAGCAGGCCTCGGTGGAACAAATCGTGCGCGCCTGCCTCCGCAAGGGCCAGGGATGAGTGCTTCCGACCCTCCCGGCTCGCACCCCGCGAGACGCCCGTCGACGCCGCATGTTCCCACTGGCCGGCAACGCGCCATCGCGCACCTGGTTCGCGCCCTCGTCCTGGCCGTCGCCGCCACCCAGCGCTTCCGCGTCCACGATCCCCATGGGGCCGCCGCGCTGGCGCGATCGCGCCCGGTCATCTTCGCCACCTGGCACAACCGACTGGCGATGAGCATGCCCATCCGCACTCGTGTCTTCGGCGATGCGAATTCGCCTCTGCGCCCGATGGCGGCTCTGGTCAGCGCGAGTCGGGATGGCGCCCTGCTCGCCGCCATCCTTCAGGCCTTCGACGTGCAACCTGTGCGCGGATCCTCCAGTCGCCGCGGCTCGCGCGCCCTGCTCGAACTCCACGACCTCGCGCAAAAGGGCTACCACCTCGCCATCACACCCGATGGGCCGCGCGGGCCGATCTACAGCACCCAGCCGGGCGCCGCCGCGGCCGCGCGTCTCACGGGTTTCCCCATCCTGCCGGTGGCCATCAACCTCGGATGGAAAGTGCGCCTGCCCAGTTGGGACCGCTTCCAAATCCCGCTGCCTGCGGGCTGCTGCGAGGTCGTCCTTGCCGAACCCCTCTGGATTTCCTCGGAGGTCGACGATTTGTCGGCACCGCTCGGACTCCTGCGGCAACGGCTCCTCGACATCACGCGCGACTGATCCGGCGGCTTTCGACGAGCGCTAGGTCGGAGTTCACTGTCCAGGTCGCGGAAAGACGCCGCGATACCGGTCGCGGCGCTCCAGCACCATGCGCACGTACTGACGCGTGCTGGGAAAATCCATGGCCTCCAGGAACGCCGCCGAATTCGTGGTCGCCGGCCCCTTGTTCCAGCGCAGAACGTTCATGCGTCCCGCATTGTAGTCGGCCAGTGCATAGGCCACGGGGTTGTCGGTCTGCGGATATCGTTTCAACACTCGCGCGAGATACCAGGTTCCCGCCATCGCGTTGCGCGACGGATCGAGCAGGTCGAGATGCTGAAAGCCGTCGACTCGCTCCGCCTCGGCCCACTCGCGCGCCGCCAGCGCACCCACCTGCATCAGGCCCACTTCGCCCGAGGTGCCGCGCGCGTCCTCGCGGAATCGGCTCTCACGCCAGACGATCGCCTTCACCAAGGCAGGATCCATGCCGTACCGGCGCGCCGCCGCGAGGATGTGTACTTCGGCCCGCTGCTCACGCCGCCGCTCCCACCACCAACGCGCCAGCCACGCATCGACGGCCAGCCACGCCAGCACCAGCCAGATCCAGCGCGCCTTCATGACGAAAGGGCAGAGAAACGGGAACCGGACGTCGACATCCGCGCGCACCCTACGCCGGCCAAGGCGCCCGACAAGCCGGGCTTCGTCATATGTTGAAGTCCATCGCACCCGCCTGCCCCGCCCCACGCAGTGACACCGTTCGCGCACACAGATCCGCCACCGTGATGCCCTCGAGATGTCGCGCAATCGCATCGCGCACCTCTTGCATGATGCTGCGCAATCCGCACCGCGCCTCGTTCGGACACGAGCACGGCTCGTAGAAGCGCTCGCTGACGCAACTCACCGGTGCCAACGGACCGTCGATATGCCGGATCACCTCGGCAAGGGTGATCAGGTCGGGCGCCCGCGCCAGGCGGTACCCGCCCTGCACACCGCGCCGGCTCTCCACCACCCGCGCGTCCTTCAGGTCGTTGAGGATCTGTTCCAGAAAGCGCTTGGGAATCCGCTGCTCTTCCGCCACCTCCCGAATGCGCACCACGTCCTGACCGTAGTGCAGTCCCAGCGCGATCATGGCCCGCAGCGCGTATTCCCCGCGCACCGAAAGTCGCATGGGCCCCACGGTAGATTGTCGATCCACCGAATCAAGATTCGATCTGAGGCAGGAACATCAGATTCCTAACAAATTGTAGCCCAACACTTTCATGAATCATTTTTAACTCAGTTGACTTAGTAGAGTTTAGGATCCACGGTCGCGCCTGCGGTTCGTCATGTTCACGCTCATGGGCTTTCCCGGGACGCCTCCCACATCCACGCACAGCCTCACCGCTTTGCGTCGGCGATCCCTGTCCTGGGGAGCGTTCGACGCACCCGGGCGTCCGCCAACCTTCCTTTCCCTCACGATGCGGAGTCGCACTCGGGTTGGGTTCTGAGCATCTTCCCCGCGTTTCCCCGTTTCCATCTCCCACCATGAACACGCGCGCCCTCCTACGCCTCGTCTGGCTGCTCACCTGGATAGGGTCTGCCGGCGCGCTCCCGGCCCGGGATCTCGAACTGCTCAACGTCTCCTACGATCCGACGCGCGAACTCTACCAGGAGATCAACGCCGCGTTCCTGCGTCACTGGAAGGAAAAGTCCGGGCCGCCCGTCAATCTTCTCCAGTCGCATGGCGGCTCGGGCAAGCAGGCCCGCTCGGTGATCGACGGCCTTCCCGCCGACGTCGCGACCCTCGCACTGGGGTACGATATCGATGCTCTCGCGCTGAAGGGTCGGCTCATCCCGACCAACTGGCAGACCCGCCTGCCCCACAACAGCGCGCCCTACACCTCAACGATCATCTTCCTCGTCCGTCAGGGGAATCCCAAGGGCATCCAGGACTGGTCGGATCTTGTCCGGCCCGGCGTCTCGGTGATCACTCCGAACCCGAAGACCTCGGGCGGGGCGCGGTGGAATTATCTCGCCGCCTGGGCCTGGGCCGAACGCGAGTTCAAGGGCGATCAGGCGAAGGTCCGCGACTACATCGCGCGCCTCTTCAAGAACGTGCCCGTGCTCGACACCGGCGCGCGCGGCGCCACGACCACGTTCGTGCAACGTCGCATCGGCGACGTCCTCATCTCGTGGGAAAACGAGGCGTTCCTCGCGATCAAGGAACATGGCACCAACCATCTTCAGCGGGTGACGCCGTCCCTCAGCATTCTCGCCGAACCGCCGGTCACCTGGATCGACCGCAATGTCGTGCGGCGCGGCACCGCGGCCGTCGCCCGCGCCTACCTCGAATTCCTCTACACCCCGGAAGGCCAGGAGATCGCGGCCCGGCATCATTATCGCCCGCGCTCCGCCGAGGTGGCCGCGCGGCATGCCGGCGTTTTCGCGGACGTCCCCATGGTCACCATCGACGGCGCCTTCGGCGGATGGCAGAAGGCGCAGGCCACGCACTTCGCCGAGGGGGGCACCTTCGACACGTTGTATCGTCCGTAACCGGGGTTCGCCTTGTGTGCACCGCCGGAAATCTGATCCCATCCTGACTCCGCATGCGGAATCGCCGTTTCAATGCCCTGCCGGGCTTTGGATTGACGCTGGGTTACACGCTTTTCTATCTGAGCGTGATCGTGCTGATTCCGCTCGGTGCGTTGTTTGCGCGGACCTTCGAGCTGAGCTGGGAGGAATTCTGGCGGCTCGCCACCAGCGCACGTGCGATGGCGGCATACCGCCTCACCTTCGGCGCCGCCCTCGCCGCGGCGCTGATCAACGCCGTGTTCGGCACCATCACGGCCTGGGTGCTGGTGCGTTATGAGTTTCCCGGACGGCGCTTCCTCGATGCGCTGGTCGACTTCCCGTTCGCGCTGCCCACCGCCGTGGCGGGACTCACTCTGTCGAACCTCTTCGCCGCGAACGGGTGGCTGGGGCAGTACCTCGAGCCGCTGGGCATCAAGGCCGCCTACTCGACGCTGGGCATCGTGATCGCGCTCACTTTCGTCGGCCTGCCCTTCGTGGTCCGCACCCTCCAGCCCGTGCTGGAGGATTTCGAGCGCGAGACCGAGGAGGCCGCCGCCACGCTGGGGGCCGGGCGCTGGCGTACGTTCCTCCAGGTGGTCGCCCCGTGCCTGCTGCCTGCCATGATCACCGGCTTCGCGTTGGCCTTCGCGCGCGCCATCGGCGAATACGGCTCGGTCATCTTCATCGCCAGCAACAAGCAGTTCGAATCGGAGATCGCCCCGCTGCTCATCGTCATCCGACTCGAGGAATACGAGTACGCCAGCGCGATGTCCGTGGCCGTGGTGATGCTGCTGATTTCCTTCGCATTGCTCGCCGTCATCAATCTGCTCGAGCGCTGGGCCAGCCGGTTCCAGAACTGATCCCTCACCCCCGACCGCCGACCACCGTGGGTTCCACCGTCCAGCGCCGCATCCGCGACGCACACCGCAAGTCCCAGCGTGGGGCCGAAGAAAGTCCGTGGGTGAAGGCCGGGCTGATCGGCCTCTGCGCCACGTTCCTGCTGGTGTTCCTGCTCATCCCCCTGATCAACGTCTTCGTGCAGGCCTTCGGCAAGGGGGCGGGCAAGTACCTCCAGTCGCTGACCCATCCGGACACCCTCGCGGCAATGAAGCTCACGCTGACGGTGGCGTTGATCAGCGTGCCGCTCAATGTGGTCTTTGGCCTCGCCGCCGCATGGTGCGTCGCCAAGTTCGAGTTCCGCGGCAAGGCGCTGCTCACCACGCTCATCGACCTGCCCTTCTCGGTCTCGCCGGTGGTGGCGGGCCTGATCTACGTGGTGTTGTTCGGGCTCCAGGGTTATCTCGGCCCCTGGCTGCAGGATCGCGAGATCCAGATCATTTTCGCGGTGCCGGGCATCGCGCTGGCCACCTTGTTCGTCACGTTCCCCTTCGTCGCACGGGAATTGATCCCGGTGATGCAGGCGACGGGCACCGAGCAGGAGCAGGCGGCCATGACGCTGGGTGCCTCGGGTCTGAGAACCTTCTGGCACGTCACATTGCCCTCGGTGAAATGGGGGCTCCTCTACGGCGTGATCCTCTGCAATGCGCGCACGATGGGTGAATTCGGCGCGGTCTCGGTCGTCTCCGGCCATATCACGGGCAAGACCGACACGCTGCCGTTGCGGGTCGAGAAGCTCTACATCGAGTACGACGCCGCCGCGGCCTTCGCGGTGGCCAGCCTGCTCGCCGTGCTCGCACTGGTGACGCTTGTCATCAAGACCTACTTCGAGTGGAAGCAGCACGCCCAGCTGGCCGACGCCCAGGGCGCCCTGGCGGAATCCACCGATTCCTCTCTCCCCCCACAGGCATGAGCATCTCCCTCGTCCAGGTCTCCAAGCGCTTCGGTGACGTCAATGCCGTCAGCCGCGTCAGCTTCTCCGTGAATGACGGCGAACTCGTTGCCCTGCTCGGTCCCAGTGGCGGCGGCAAGACCACGGTCTTGCGCATGATCGCCGGGCTCGAAATGCCGACCGAGGGCGACATCCTCATCCGCGACCGGCGCGTCAACGATCTGCCCGTGCAACGGCGCAACATCGGCTTCGTCTTCCAGAACTACGCGCTCTTCAAAACGATGTCGGTGTACGACAACATCGCCTTCGGCCTGAAGATCAAGAAGTGGCGGCGCACCGACATCGAGGCGCGCGTGGCGGAACTGGTCACCCTCTTCGACCTGAGCGGACTCGAGAAGCGGTTCCCGCACCAACTCTCCGGCGGCCAGCGCCAGCGGGTCGCCATCGCGCGCGCGCTCGCCCCCAAACCCGGCGTGCTGCTCCTCGACGAACCGTTCGGCGCCGTCGATGCCAAGATCCGCCAGGAACTGCGCGAGTGGCTCGTGCGGCTGCACCACGACCTCAACGTCACCACCGTGTTCGTCACCCATGACCAGGAGGAGGCCATGGAGGTCAGCAACCGCATCGTCATCTTCTCCCGCGGGCGCCTCGAACAGATCGGCACGCCGCGCGAGGTCTACGAACAGCCCGCCAACGAGTTCGTCGCGCGCTTCATCGGGGTCATGAATGTCCTCGGGGCCGTCGTCCAAAACGGCGAGGCACGCGCCGGCGAACTCGCGTTTCCAACTCCCGGCATCGCCGACGGCACCCAGATGCGCATCGGCTTCCGCCCGTACGCGGTGGCGGTCTCAACCGACCTTTCCCAGTACGCCTACCGCGCCACGCTGCACCGCACCTACTTCCTCGGCATCCTCCTGCGCGTCGAATTCGAGCTGCCCTCCGGCCTGATCGTCCGCGGACGCATGACCAAGGAGGAATACTCGTCCCTCGGACTCGAGGACGGCCGCCCGGTCTCTCTCCAGATCAAACACTACCGCATCCTCGCGCGCGACGACGCGGCGCTCGGCACCGAAGTGCCGCTCTCGCCGCCGGCCCGGCCGCACATCGCGGAAAACATCTGAGCGCACCCCGTCCGGGGCGAGGTCGTCGCTTCAACGCGCGCGGATCATCCACGTCACCGCCACATTGCGCGGTCGCGTCTCGACGCCCGCCGACATCTCCACCGCCGCCAGGTTGCGCAGTACGGGGGCGGTCTCGTCCGGCACCCGCGTCGCAAAAAAGCGCACCCATTCCCCCGCCGCTCCGGCGCCGATCGCGTCACCCACGCCCATAAGCGGATGCTGGTGCGGCCCGGTCACGTCGTCCTGATAGGTACCGACCCGGTCTCCCTCATCGCCGCCGGGGGCCGAAGCGCGCCGGGCGGAAGCCTCCGGATCATGCTCCCCGCCCGGTGCGCCCCCGTTCACGCCGCGCACAAACCGGCCGCGCAGGTCGGGAAGGCGCACACGCCCGGGGACCGAGGCTCGCCCCCAACTCGTACCGAGCACCCGTTCCAACTCAGGGAAGTCCCGCGTTTCCACCTCGCGCCCGTCGCAGAGCAGCCAGCCCTGCGCCTCGGGAACCGCCGCCCCGGGGCCTGCGAACGGCACCAGCGCACCCACCGGCATAGCCCCCCCACCCACGGACGTGGCAGCCGCCCCCGCGCCAGGATCCGCCGCGCGCAACCCCACCCAGCCCACCACCACGACCAAACCCATCACCCCCATCACTCGCCCGTTCATCATGCCCCCAACCTACGCGCCCACCCCGCGCCGTCCATAGAGTCCAT
>CAZYJB010000188.1:0-7187 GCA_964647675.1 uncultured Verrucomicrobiota bacterium
CGCGAAAGCCCACGAAAAAGATGCCGTTGCCCGGGGCCATGGCGAACCGATTGCCGCTGCGTGCGAACTTCGCCAGGTGATTCCAGGAGCCACCGCGGAACACGCGCATTTTGCCGGCTGCCGGACCCACGGGGTCGGTCTGTTCACCGGCCGGGTAGTCCGCGTACCAATCCAGACACCATTCCCAGACGTTGCCGTGCAGGTCGTGGAGTCCCCACGGATTCGGCTGCTTTCCGCCCACAGGGTGCGGCGCGCCCTCGCTGTTCTCTTCGGTCCACGCGAACCCGCCCGCCAAGGCCTCGTCGCCACCGAAGCTGAAATGGTTGGTCGTGCCGGCGCGGCACGCATACTCCCACTCCGCTTCGGTCGGCAGCCGGTACTGATGCGAAGGCGGCAATCGGCCGGCGTCGCGCTCGCGTTTTGTCAGCTCGAGGCAGTAGGCGCTCGCGTCGTTGAAGCTGACCTTCTCGACCGGACGCTGCGGGTCGCCGGTGAAGTGGCTGGGATTGCGTCCGAGCAGGGCACTGAACTCTCCCTGGGTGACTTCAAATTTTCCGATCCAGAAATCCCGCGTCACCACGACTGGTTGCTGATTCGCGCGCGTGAAACGTCCCGCTTTGATGAACACCATGTTGGTGCGAGGCACGAGGCCGGGCACCAATAACCTGGTCCCCGCCGGCTCCCCGGCGAGCGCCACGGTGCCGGAGATGCCCAGGAGCATCGCGGCGACCCCTAGCCATCCCCGTCGGGCGAGTGCGGCGCTTGCTCCACGCGCGAATCGGTCCTTTTCTGGGGTGATTGGAGTCACGGCGACCGCAGGCTGACCTCGCGCTGCCCAGGCATCAAGGCTGTGACCTGCTCGCGGCCGCCCGGCCAACGCACCCATACGGACCCACCATCCTCCGGCAAGGCCATGAGGTGCGCACCGCCATTCCAGGAAGCACACGCCGCCCCCGCGCCGATGGCCCGCGCTGGACCGCGCCGCCCATCCCGTCCCACCCAGCCCAGGACCGCACCCACGGCGTCCGGGTTTCCTGGCGGTCCTGCGAATTGAACACGCAACCCCACGCGGGCGCGCTCGTTCCGCAGCACCACGAGCGGACGTTGCGTTTGCGCGATCGCCAGATCCGCCCGGCCGTCGTGGTCGAAGTCCGCGACCGCAACGCCCCGCTGCTCGCCCCCGAGCCAGACACCCGTCGGCGCAGCCGCGAATCGTCCTTCTCCCTGGCCGCGCAACCAGAGTCCCGCGCCTGCGTCCTCCCGCGAGAGATCATTCGCGCCATGGAACAGGTTCTGCCCGAGGAACAGGTCCTCGAGACCGTCGCCATCGAGATCGGCCACCGCCATTCCGAACACCGGTGACTCCTGGGCTTCACGCGGAAGGGGCACTGCCTCGAAGCGCGCTCCGCGGTTGAGGAACACCATCGATTCCAAGGTCGTCGCCTCCACCTGCGCCACCGCGCCGGTCGGCGCGCCAAAGACCTGCTCGGCGCGCGCCCGGGTGAACGCGGCGTGGGTGGCGAATCGTTGCGGAAGATCCGCGAAGCCGCGCTCCAGCCAGGACCGCGGTCGCGTCGGGCGCCAAACGCCGCCGGGGTCACGGGCAGACTCGACGAGGTCGAGCAGGCCGTCGGATTGAGCATCGCCGTAATACAGCCGCCACGGACCTGGCCGATGCAGCTCCGCGACGGTATTGCGTCCACGATTCCCCATCGCCAGGTCCAGGCGCCCGTCCCCGTCGAAATCGCCCACCACCACGCCTGACCACCAACCCGTCCATCCCGCCAACCCCACTGCGCTGGTCACGTCCTCGAACTGCGTCCCCTGATTGCGATACACGCGGGGCGAATCCCAATCCTGCGCCACGACGAGATCCTGGTCGCCGTCGCCATCCAGGTCCGCGAACGCCGCTCCCGTGACACGGGTCGCCGTAGCCATCGGCGCGGAGAGCGCTTCGTCCCGACGCAGCACTCCGCCATCGTTTCTCCAGAGCCACGATCGTACACGCTCAGGATACCGTCCCGGCCGATACCAGCCACCCGCGAAAACATCCAGGTCCCCATCTCCCTCGACATCCCCCACCGCTACCGCGCCCACGACGGCCTCCCCCGCGGTCAACTGCTCCAACGGCTGCATGCCCATCCCGGTGTCGGTCAGGCCCCAGCGGGACAGCGTTGCGACGGCCCCGTCGCCATCGCCGGCCGGATACTGAGCGGTCAAAACGCTGCGTGTCCCAGGCGTCGCCACCCAGGGAATCCAACCGGACTGGGCGCTCGGCGCATTCGAGACCGCCGGGACGCCGCGAAAGCTCCGGCCCATCTCATTCCGGTACACCACCGGAGCGACACCCCGGATCGCGGGAACGATCAGGTCCTCCCAACCATCGCGATCCAGGTCCAGCCAGGCGACGCCGGGACCGCCCGTTCCCAGGGGTCGCGGCAGCAACGGCTGGCGGACAGCGTCCGGGTCGGGACCAGTCGCCCCCCGGTTGGTTTCCCCGACTCTCAAGGCCCACTCGCGGAACCAGGGCGCCGCCCCGGGTGGTTTGGCGGCAGGCTGGGGTCGGTTCTCGCGGACTGCCGGTTCCTGCACCTCGACCAGGGTGCCCGCGCGCACCGGCAGTTCCGACTGCGCCCCGGAACGCCACTTCACGCGAAGGGTCAGTGCGGCATTCGTGGTGCTGCCGGCGGCGAACGCGCGGGCCATGGCATCGCCGGAAAGATAGCGACCGCCGCTGATGATCTCCTGGCTTTGCCGCACCGGACCGCCCTCGAGCGTCACCCGCGCCCCGATCCCCGCGGTGTTGGGAGCGCGCCCGGTCAGCCGCACGGCGACCCGCGCGCCGGGGCATTCGTTGCGATAGATCCCCGCCGGCGCATTCAACTCGTTCACCACCACGTCGAGATCGCCATCGAGGTCGAGGTCCGCCAGGGCCATGCCGTACGAGATGCCTTCGGCGTCAAAGCCCCAGGACGGCGGGGCGGGCTCGAAGGTGCCATCGCGACGATTCCGCATCGCGATGTTCGGGGTATGCCACGAGGGCTGAAACTGCCGCACGCGCTTCCGCTGTTCCGGCGTCAGTCGGCGTCCGCGCAACGCGTCCTGGCTGTCCTGATCCATGACGTCGTGCTCGAAGCCGTTTGTCACCAGCAGGTCTTCGTACCCATCGAGATCGACGTCGAGGAAGACGGCGCCCCAGGACCAGTCGGTCGCGGCCACGCCCGCCATCAGCGCCGCCTCCGCATACGTCCCATTGGCGCGGCCAAAGAAGAACGTGTTGCGATTGAACCGCGGCACCTCGTCCGGGTTCTCCACCGTGGCGGGATCCGGACTCTCGCGCACGAGCTGCTGCAACCGCCGCTGAGCGGACCGCGCGAGCATATCCAGCACGAGCACGTCGTCGTGCCCGTCGCGGTCCACATCGGCGACGTCGAGGCCCATCGAGGAACGGCTCGTGTGCCGGAACATTCGCGCGTCGGCGGCGCGGAACGTGCCGTCGCCGCGATTGATCCAGATGCGATCGGGCGACGCATTGTCGTTGCACACATAGAGGTCGGGGTGTCCGTCGCCATCGAGGTCGCGGAACATCACCGACAGTCCCCAGTCGCGGAAGGGCGCCAGCGACTTCCCGGCCGCGTCGCGGAATACGCCGGGTTCGAACAGGATGGCTTTGAAGGTCGCGCCGCCTTCGTTGCGGTAGAACCCGTGGTACTCCGGCAGTTCGCGCACACGCCCGTCACCCACCGCCTCAAAGCGGTCCTTCCACTTCGGCAGGGCGGTCGATTCTCCGTTCACACGGGTGACGCGCCACGCACCGTTTTCGCGCGCCAGCGCGAAACGCGTCGTGGGATCCGCCAGGTGCATCACATCGATGTAGTGCGTGCAGTAGAGATCGAGATCGCCATCGCCATCGATGTCCGCGAGGGCCAGCGACGTTGAAGACGCCGTCGACGAGAGCCCGCTCCCCGCTCGTTCGGTGAGCTGTCCGCGCCCGTCGTTGAGGAAGAGCCGTGTGCCTGCCGCGATGCCGTTCACCAGGAGGTCGAGGTCCGCATCCCCGTCGACATCGACGAAGACGGCGCCGGTGGAGCGCTGCCCCTCGCAGGCGGCGGCGCCGGCGGGCACCTCCTCGAAGCGCCAGTTCCCGAGGTTGCGGTAGAGGCGGTTGGGACCATCAAGGGCGCAGAAATAGAGCTCCGGGAGGTCATCGCCATCGAGATCGCCCAGGGCGACGCCCGAACCGTTGTGGGCCACGGCATTGGTGAGTGACAGGTCGCCGCGCAGGACGTTGGTGAAACCCACTCCCGTGGCGTCGGCAGGAAGGCGGGAGAACCCGCCGCCCGGGCGTGAAGATCCTGTTTCGACGGGATGCCAGCGCCAACCGCTCTCCGTCACCCACGCCGGCGCCGCGGCGCGGGCTGCGCAGAGCATTCCCGCGAACAGGAGGGCAATCAGGAGCGAAAGTGCGAACGGAGCGCCCCCGGCGCCCAAGGGGCGGGGAGCACACCCAACGACCGGAAGGCGCGGATGGGGGGAAACGGCGAAGGGCCGCACGCGCGCGCAGCGTAATGGCAGTGGAAGCGCGGACAAGGGCCGAGTTGCCTTCCGCGCCCGTGAAGAAGCCACCCAAGCTGTGGTTGAACCACAAAGGAGAAAAGAACACGAAGAGGAGCGGGAGGGCAGCGGACCGCACCCACACCTGGCAACCCTCCGCCCCGTGAACAACTCCGATGCGAAAGCACGTTCCAGCACTGAGAGCTCCGTTGTGGATCGTTCTGCTGGGATTCCGGAGCCCTTCCCGGGCCGGGCGCACGCCTCGACAACCCTTTCAACCGCTGGCAGGCTGCACACGTGCCGCAGTCCAAACTCGAGGCCCTGCGCCGGATGCTGCGATCGTTCGGCTCGTGTCTCACCGCCTACTCGGGCGGTGTCGACTCAGCGTTCCTGGCGCTCGTCGCGCACCAGGAGCTGGGCGCGCGCGCGCTGGCGGTCATCGCCGACTCGCCCAGCCTGCCGCGCGCCGAGCTGGAGGAGGCGGTCGCCCTCGCCGCGCAGTTCGGGTTTCCGCTGCGCGTCGTTCACACGCGCGAGTTCGACAACCCGCAGTACCTCGCCAATCCGCAGAACCGCTGTTATTTCTGCAAGCACTCGCTCTTCGAGGAACTCGCACCGCTGGCGACGAAGGAAGGCTTCGCCGTGCTGGCTTATGGCGAGAATGCGAGCGATGTCGGCGACCACCGACCCGGCGCGCGCGCGGCGGCAGAGTTCCAGGTGCGCGCCCCGCTGCGCGACGTGGGACTGACCAAGGCCGAGATCCGCGCCTTTTCGGCGGAACTGGGATTGCCCACCGCGGACAAACCCCAGCTCGCCTGCCTGAGTTCGCGCATCCCTTACGGCGAGGCCGTCACCCGTGAAAAACTGGCCCTCATCGAGGCGGCCGAAGCCTGCCTGCGCGAGGCGGGTTTCTTCGACGTTCGCGTGCGTCACCACGAGACACGCGGCGGCGCGCTGGCACGCATCGAGATCGGTCCCGACGAACTCCCGCGCATCGTGGCGGAAGGCCGGCATCAGGAACTGGCGCGGCGCCTGCGCGAGTTGGGGTACGTGCACGTCACCCTCGACCTCCTCGGTTACCGGCGCGGCAGCGTGAACGAGGCGCTTTCACCGGCCCTGGCGTCCCGGCTCCCCGCCCACATCGCCCAACGTCCGCCGCTCTTCGCATGACCCGTTTTCCCCTCGCCCGCCCGCTCCGGCCGCAACTTTGTTCGGGTGCCGGGTTTCAACCGCAACTGGTCGGCTGATTGATCGAAGGACACATCGGATGGCGCAATTCTCGTACAAGGCGCGACGCCGCAGCGGCGAGGTCGTGCAGGGGGTCCTGGACGTGCCCGACCGCGCGACCGCGCTCGTCCGGCTCGAACGTTCCGGTCTCTTCCCCGTCTCGGTCCAGGGCGGCGCCGTCGCCGAAGCTCGAAAGGGAGCCAAGGGCGCCGGTGCCGCGGACACGCGCGGGGGATGGATGCCTCCCGCCCTGCGCGCGCTGGTTCACCGGCAGCGGAAGCCGAAGATGCAGGAGCTGGGCACCTTCAGCCAGCAGCTCGCCAACCTGCTCAAGTCCGGCATGCCCCTCACCGTCGCGCTCAACAGCATGACGCACCTCGAGACCAAGGGCATCCCGTCCGACGTCAGCCGCCAGCTCAAGCAGGACGTCATGGAGGGCAAGTCGCTTTCGGATTCCATGGCGCGGCAGCCGCGCGTCTTCACCGATCTGTTCGTGAACATGGTGCGCGCCGGCGAACAGAGCGGGTCCCTGGTCGACGTGTTGCGCCGCCTGGGCGCGCACTACGAACGCTTCGCCGAGGTGCAGTCCAAGTTCGCCTCGGCCATGATCTACCCGTCGATCGTCGCGCTGGTCGGCCTCGCGGTCATCGTCTTCTTCATGGCGGTCATGCTGCCGAAGTTCATGACCATCTTCGACGGGATGGAGGGGCAGATGCCCACCTCCACGATGATGGTCATCAGCATGAGCAATTTCTTCAGCCAATACTGGTGGCTGTTGCTGCTCGTGATCATCGCCAGCTGGGTGATTCTCAACCGGTACCGCGCCACGCCGTCCGGACGCCGTACGGTCGACCGCTGGAAGCTCCATGCGCCGGTGTTCGGAAAGGTCATCCGGCTGCATCTGTTCGGACAGTTCTGCCGCACGCTCTCGACCCTGCTCTCCAATGGCGTGCCCGTGCTCAATGCGCTCAAGATCACCGAGTCGATCATGCCCAACGTCGTGCTGCGCGAGGCCATCGCGAAGACACGCGAAGAGGTCACCGACGGCAAGACGATCGCCCAACCGCTGGCTCGTTCGAAGGTCTTCCCCCAACTGATGATCGACCTGATTCGCATCGGCGAGGACACCGGCGACGTGCCGGGCTCGCTCGAGAACCTCGCGAGCACCTATGAGAACGAGCTGTCGCTGCAGTTGCGCGTGCTCACCAATCTCATCGAGCCGGCCATGATCATCACCATGGCCGTCGGCGTGGGCTTCCTCCTCTTCAGCGTGGTGTCCGCGATGTTTTCCATCACGCAGAATCTCAACCGCTGATCCGTCGTCCGTTCCGATGCACCGCCGCGCGCGCGCCTTCACTCTGCTCGAGGTGATGATCGTGGTCGGCATGGCCGCCATGGTCATGGCC
>CAZYJB010000189.1:0-7170 GCA_964647675.1 uncultured Verrucomicrobiota bacterium
CTGCCGCGGCGAATCGACCTGGTGGCGCAAGCTGGCGCAACGCGCCGTGCCGGTGTTCTTCGTGCTCAGCGGGCCGCTGTTCTATTTCCTGGCCGGGCTCTGGACCCTGGAACACCTGACGCGCGACGAGGCCGGGGAGAAGTGGCTCGTCCTGGCGGCGCTGGGCACGGTCGCGCTGGCGGTCTGGGGTTGGGGCTTCGTGAACGTGAACAGCCTGTCGCCGCACCGCTATTACCGGGCGCGATTGTGCGAGTGTTACCTCGCCATGCGTGGCATGGACCAGGCGGGCTGGGTGCGGCGCTGGTGGCGGAAGTGGTGGCGCGGCAACGAATCACCGGACGGCTCGGCGCAGCACGGACTGCTGCCTGAGGCCCGGCGCAACGAATTGGGCACGCTGCAGCACGTGCCCCTCAGCAGCGTCGGGACGACCGGTGCCGCGCCCTATCACATCCTTCAAGCGGCGGTGAACCTGCCCGCCAGCAACGACCGCAACCTGCGCGGACGCGACTGCGACTTCTTCATCTTCAGCCGCAACTATTGCGGCAGCCCGGTGACCGGATACGTCGCCACAACGCGCCTGGAGCAGCTTGATCCGCATCTGGACCTGGGCACCGCGATGGCGATCTCGGCCGCAGCGGCGTCGTCGAACATGGGGATCAAATCGCTGCGGCAGTACCGGTTCCTGATGTCGCTGTTCAACGTGCGCCTCGGCTACTGGCTGCCGCATCCGGGCGCGGAGAAGGCGGTGCGACCGGGCGCGACCTTTCTGCTGCGCGAGATGGCGGGGCGCCTGAACGAATCGGCTCCGCTGGTGAACGTGTCCGATGGCGGGCATATCGAGAACCTCGCTTTTTACGAGATGCTGCGCCGCCGCTGCCGTTTCGTGATCTGCCTCGATGCAGGGCAGGAGCCGGGCATGGAGTGCACAGACCTGTTCGCCGTGCAGCGTTATGCGGCCATCGATCTGGGGGTGACCCTCGAGTTCGACGTGTCGGACCTGTGTCGGAACGAGGCGGGGTTCAGCCGGGCGCCGGCCATCGTGGGCCGGATCCGGTATCCGGCGGTGACCGAGTCAGGGCGCGAATTGCCCGCGGGTCTGGGTTGGTTCGTTTATCTGAAGCTCGCGGTCACCGGGGCCGAGGTGGGTTATGTCGCCGATTACCGCCGGCGCGAACCGGATTTTCCGCATCAGTCGACCGGCGACCAGTTGTACGACGAGGCGCAGTTCGAAGCCTATCGCGCGCTGGGCGAGGCGGCCATGGAGTCCCTGTTCAGAGAAGAACTGCGCAGCGGATTGCCGCCCGCATTGCGCCACGAGGCCGCGCTGGATGCCGACGGAACGTGGCGACCGCCCATCGAGACCTGGATGCGCGTGCTGGCGACGAATCTGCTGCCGGACAACGACGAGGCCTTCCGCGAGGTGTGAGCACCGGAGTCACTCCGTGGCCCAGCGCAGCCACGCCGGCCCGTGCCAGACGACCGGGCGCCATTCCCAGCCGGCCTCCGTGATGGCTTCGATGAAGGGCGCCTTGAACGTCTGCAGGTCGAAGGTGTAGGCGCTGCTGAGGCGCGACGGCTCGGTGCCCTGCTTGCCCAGTTGCGCGCCGAAGACCCGGCGGTGTTCGAACTGGAAGAACATCATGCCGCGGGCGACCTTCCAATCCAGCCGCCCGCCGTCCGCTCCAGCGGAAGCGTCGAACGCGGCCATGAATTCGGTGACCCGCACGCGGTGTGCCGCGTCGTCGAGGTGCAGAGTGAGCTGATGCACGCGGCGCATGCGGTGGGCCCGGGCGACGTCGAGCCAGGTCGCGTCGGCGTACTTCCACGACACTTTCCACAGCCGCGGATCATCCGTGGGCTCGATGCGGTAAGGCAGGTTCCGGGTGTTCAGCGCGGTGAGGCGGTGGGTGAGTTCGGTGATGGAGACGGGTCGCGCGCCGGCCACCGGAGCTGTGGAGGCCGCCCACGAGCTGCCCTTGAAGAACCACAGAACGACCACCAGCAGATAGACCGCCAACCCCGAGCCAACGAGGACCCACGCGAGCGGAGTCCGGGGTTTCAAGGTCAGTAGCGATTTCGCGGTCTGGGCGGCGGGAGTGACTTCGTTTCCGGTGGCGGCTGGTTCGACCACCCCGCCCTCGAGCGGCGCGCGGCGCGGCGGCTCGAATCCTGCGACGGCCATGCGATGCCGGATCGCGGCATCGTCGGGACCGGTCCAGACGTAGAGCATCGCGCCCGAAGGAATGGCATACAGGCGGTCGCCGGCAGGTCGCGTGATTGCGAATCCACGTTCTGAATCGCCTTTGCCTGATTTGTTGTTGAGGCCGGTGACGCGGAGATACTCGACCCAAGCCTCGACAGCTTCCTTGCTGCCGCGGAACTGCGCCACCAGCGCGGAGGCGTTACCGGGAAGCGCCGCGGCGAACTGGGCGGACTCGGCCTTGCCCAGGGCGCTTTGAAAGAGCGCCCGCGCGTCGATCACGAGGGCGGGATCGACGTCGGGTCCGAACAACTGCGCCGCGGCTTGGGCACGGGCGGCTGGAGATGAGGACGGGGATGGGGCGTCGGCCGGAAGGTTGGCCGGAACATCTGACGCCGGTGCGGTGATGTTCGAGTTCGTCGGCATCGCTGCCGCAGCGAGAGCGTCGAGAGCGGACTGGCGGGGCGCTGCGGTGTGGCGATCCGCGATCGCACGGGCGAGGTGGAATCCGAACTGCGGAATCACCACGAGCCCGAAGAACACCGCGAACCAATAGATGGGCCTCAGCGAGGCGCCGGACCGGCTCACGATGAACCCGACCAGCAGGCAAACGACCGTGCCGGCGATGACGAGAAGGAGACTGATGAACAGGCCGGGGTTGGCGCGGAGCAGGGAGGTCATGGGTCGGGGGCCGGTGGTGGCTGGATCCGATCATGGGGAAGGACGCGGAACACCGACATCCTCCGATGGGAGGGGGCATGGGTTGGGTCCCGGGAGGGCACGGGGAAGGGCGCGGCGTCGATCGTGCCCGTGGTCGAGTTCGCCGTCCGTGAGTCGCGCCGCTGAGAGGATCTCGGGATTGCGGTCAGGCGGCGCAACTTTGTGGTCCGAGCGCTGTTGCATGAGGCGTGACCTTGCTTGGACGTCGGGTCGCGAACGCTGCGACGGAACGGTCGCGCGCGACCCGGCGAGGGTCAGAACGAGGCGGTGGCTCGCCGGCTCCGACCGGCGGGTTGGGGCGACGCCCCGGGTGTTAGGAAGGGGAGAGGTGAAGGGAATCGATCGGCATCCTTGCGGACGCCGAATGGCGAGACGGAGATCTCCACCCACCAGGCTGCGAGCGGGGTATCGCGAGGCCGAATTCGCGACCCACCCGGAAAAGCGGCGGCAGGAAGCCGCCGTCCAAGAAGAGGCGATGCGCTAAGGAGGAAGGGCTTTCCAGCCCGCCCTTTAGCCGCTAAAGCAATGGCGTGCCGTTCCAGAACCGCACAGGCGAAGTGGTCCTTCGAGGGATTGCCGCATCCCCCGGCGTCTGCCGGGGGAAGGCCGTGGTCTGGGCGGAGGACACGGGCGCGGTGGTGCGACGGGAGATCGTCGAGGGCGAAATCGCGACTGAGCTCGAGCGGCTCGAGCAGGCACTGATCACCGCCCGCAGCGAGGTCAATCAACTCCAGAAGAAGCTCGCGGACGCCATCGGGGCGAAGGACGCCAGCATCTTCGAGGTGCACCTGCTCATTCTCGAGGACCCGGTTCTGTTGAACGAATCCGCGCGGCGCGTGCGCGAGGAGAAGGTGTGCGCCGCCTTTGCGTTCTCCGAGGTCGCACGCCAGTACGTCGCCATGCTCGGGTCGGTGGATGATCCGTTTTTCCGTGAGCGCGCGACGGACATCCGCGACGTGACGCAGCGGGTGCAGAACCATTTGGCGGGCGAGGGACCGCGCGGGGCGCCTCCGCCCATGGCTGAACCGGGCGTGATTGTGAGCCGCGATCTGACGCCGTCCATGACGGCGCAACTGGACCGCACGAAGGTGCTGGGATTCGTCACCGACGTCGGCAGCGTCACGTCCCACACGGCGATTCTGGCGAAGTCGCTGGGCATTCCTGCGGTGGTGGGCCTTCACGAAGCGAGCGGTCGCATCGCGGCGGGTGAGGCGGTCCTGCTCGATGGTTATACCGGCTCCGTGTTTCTGAGTCCGACCGACCAGACCCTGTTCGAGTACGGGCAGTTGGCGCGCCGTCGGGTCGAGCTCGAAGACCGCCTGAAGGAGATCCGCGACGAACCGGCGGTGACACTGGACGGCAAGCGCATCGTGCTCTCCGCCAATGTGGAGATGGCGGAGGACGCGGCCGCCGTGGTCGAGGCGGGGGCCGAGGGCGTGGGCCTGTTCCGCACCGAATACCTGTTCCTGCACAGCCCGGGTGTGCCGGACGAGGAGGCGCAGTACGCCTCGTACCGCGCCGTCGCGGAGGGCGTCGCGCCGCACGGCGTGATCGTGCGCACCCTCGACATCGGCGGCGACAAGTTCATTCCGCACCTCCCCATGCCCAAGGAGGTGAATCCCTTTCTTGGCTGGCGCGCGATTCGTTTCTGCCTGCAGCAGCCGGCCCTGTTCCGCACCCAATTGCGCGCCATCCTGCGCGCGAGCGCGCACGGGAACATCTGCCTGATGTACCCGATGATCTCGGGCGTTGACGAAGTGCTGGCGGCCAACGCGATGCTGGAGGAGTGCAAGACCTGCTTGCGGTCGGAGGGGCATGCCTTCAATGCGGACCTCGAGGTTGGCGTGATGATTGAGATTCCGTCGGCGGTGATGATCGCCGATCAGCTTGCGGAGCATGTCGCGTTTTTCAGCATCGGGACCAACGACCTGATCCAGTACACCCTGGCAATCGACCGCCTCAACGACCGCATCGCGCACCTGTACGAACCCACGCATCCGGCCGTGCTGCGGCTGATCCGCAGCACCGTCGAAGCGGCGCATGCGCGCGGGCGCTGGGTGGGCGTGTGCGGTGAGATGGCGGGCGACCCGGTGCTCGTCCCGCTGCTGCTCGGGCTCGGGGTCGACGAGTTGAGTGCGGCACCGGCCTCGGTGCCGCGCATCAAGCACCTCGTGCGCCGCTGTCGCATGGCCGAGATGCGCGAGTTGGCCGAGTGGGCGGTGAAACAATCCAAGGGCTCCTGCATCCTGCATCGTGCCGAAGCCCTCGCGCATCGGCTTGCTCCGATCCTGTTCTCCGAAACCCATCCGGTTCCGCGTGCGTCGACTCCGCACGATTCCGCGACCCCCGGCGTCACGCCGGACACGAGCCGCGGCGCCCCTTCCTTGAACGCATGAAAGCACTGATCCTGGCCGCGGGCTACGCCACACGGCTTTACCCTCTGACCCTCACCCAGCCCAAACCCCTCCTGCCCGTGGCCGGCAGGCCGATGGTCGACTACGTCCTCGACAACCTCGCGCCGATTGGCGGCATCGACCGCGTTTACGTGGTGACCAATGCGAAGTTCGCGGATCATTTCGCCCGGTGGGCGGATGACTACAAACGCCGCAAACACGCCTTCGAGTTCACGATCGTCAACGACGGTTCGACCGATGACACCAACAAGCTCGGCGCCATCGGCGACCTGCATCTCGTGCTCACGCGCGAAGGCGTGGACGACGACCTGATCGTGGTGGCCGGTGACAATCTGTTCAGCCAGGCGCTGACCGGCTTTGGCGAGGCCTGCCGCCGGCACAACGCCCCCGTGCTCGGCATTTACGACGTCGGCAGCCTGGACCTCGCGAAGAAGTACAGCACGGTGACGCTCGACGATGATGGGCGCATCAAGGAGTTCGTCGAGAAACCGCCGCAGCCGACCAGCACGCTGGCGGGCATTGCGCTCTACTACTATCCGCGCCACACACTGCCGCTCATCCGCGAGTACGTGGCGGCGGGCAACAACCCGGATCAGCCCGGTCGGCTGGTGCAGTGGATGTGCCAGCGCACGCCGTTTTATACCTGGCAGGTGCCGGGTCTGTGGTATGACATCGGTTCCAAGGAGACGCTCGAGGAAGCGAATCGCATCTACTCGAAACACTGACCCGGGACGGGCGCCGCAGCGGGTCGGGACCGCGGGCGCTTGGGAACGTCGGGGCGGTCGCGGGTTCCGCGCGTCCTGGCGCCCGGCGGACCTCCTCCCGAGACCGTGAACCTCTTCGTCGATGCCGCGCGCTGGCTGGCGTCCAAGGTGATCGGAATCGCCCTGGTCGCGCTGGTGGTGGGCGCGGCGGCCCTGGTCTGGGATTGGGAACGCGAGCGGCGCGGTTTGCAGCGCGAGGCAGCGTCCTTGCGCCTGGAGGTCGAGACGGCGCTGCGGGACTGGCGTGATCTCAAGGCCAAGCTGCTCGAGGCGGAACAGTTGCTGCAGCGCCTGGAGGCGTCGCGTCCGAATCCGTTCCTTAGTCCCAACGACTACCTCGCCTGGCGTGCCAAGCACCAGGCCGCCGAAGCGGCGGCCGAGGCTGCCCGCGCCGCACGGGACCGCGCGAAGGCAGTCTGTGATGCCGGGGCCGCGCGCCTGGGCGGACTCGAGCAGAAGCTCGCCTCGTTCGCCACGGAATGGCAGGCGTCCGTGCTGCGCCATCATCGCGCGATCCTCGTTGCCATCGCGGCGTTCCTGTTCGCGCCCGCGGCATGGAGTGCGTTCTGGTATTACGGCATGGCCCCGCTGGCTTCGCGCGCGCGGGCGCTGGTGCTGCTTCCGGCGGAGGTCCCGGGCGGTTGCCGCGCTGCCGCCTCGGGCAAGGTGGTCGAAATCGAGGTCACGCCCGCGCGGCCCCTGGTGGCTCGCATGGAGTGGGTGCAGCAGTACGCGCCCGGACTCGAGAAGCGCACCCGGTTCCTGTTCGCCTGGAGTTCCCCCCTGATCAGCTACGCTTCAGGCCTGCGCGAGATGACCGAGATCCGCCAACCGGGGATCAAGCCGTGCATTGCCGGCTACCTGCGCGACCCCAACGGCATCATCATAGAACTGCTGCAGCCGCTCGAAACCTGAACGGCCGGAGTGCGCTGCTCTCGATCAGCTTTTGCGGAGAGCCCGGCGCTGGCTTACAAGGGGCCTCCTGGGTGCCGGCCGCCTGAAAAATGGGCGCTCCGGCATGGATCGCCCGTCAGAGGACCCAGACGCCGTTGTCGAGGTCCGGTGCGGTGTT
>CAZYJB010000190.1:0-7162 GCA_964647675.1 uncultured Verrucomicrobiota bacterium
GCCAGGGGTTTCTCGCAGTTGACATGGCGCCCGCGGCGCACCGCCGCCACCGCGGCCCCCGCGTGCGTGTGGTCGGGTGTGGCCACGACGATGGCGTCGAGGTCCTTCTGGTCGATGAGCCGGCGGAAGTCGACGTAGGTGCGCGCTCCCGGGAAACGCTGGCTCGCGGCCTGGAGTCGCTGTTCGTCCACGTCGCACAACGCCACCACGTTCTGGTCCTTGAGCTGGTCGAGACTGAACCCCGCCTGACCGCCGGCGCCGATGAAACCGAGGTTCAACCGCTCATTCGGCGAACCCGCACCCAGCACGGTGCGCGAGGTGGAGATCAGCAGCGTCGAAGCGCCCCATGCGGCGGCTCCCAGGAATCGGCGACGCGGCAAGGGACGGTTCGCAACGGAGACGAGGTCAGGCTTGGTCATGGCGGATGGGAGGATCGGACGTTCGATTGCGGTGAGTGACGCCAGATTCCGCCGACCCGCACGCCAATGCAATGGGCGAGGTTCGGCGAAGCAACCAGGGCTCGCCGGCTCCGTCCAGCGAGTGCGTTCCCCCGTAGACGTGGGCGTCAGCCCGCGCTGATCTGGCCCTGGGTGAATCCTGTCGCTGAAGCGGTCGTGCGCCGCCCTGGACGGTGACGGCTCCGACGAACGTAGACGTGGGCGTCAGCCCGCGCTCGAATGGCTTGCCAACCTCGTCGCTGAAGCGGTCGAGCGCAGCCGGGACGGCCGCGGCTACGCGAGAGCAGACCTACGCGAGCACGGCTTTCACGACGTCCCCATGCACGTCGGTCAGGCGGAAATCACGGCCGCCATACCGGAACGTCAGCGCTTCGTGGTCGAGTCCCAGCAGATGGAGAATCGTCGCGTGCAGGTCGTGGATGTGCACCTTTTGATCGGCGAGATAGAAACCGTACTCGTCGGTCACGCCGTAGCGGAACCCCGCCTTCACCCCGCCTCCGGCGAACCACATGGTGAACGCATGCGGATGATGATCCCGTCCATCCGTGCCTTGCAGCGTGGGCGTGCGCCCGAACTCCCCACCCCACCAGACCAGCGTGTCCTCGAGCAGGCCGCGGCCCTTGAGGTCCTGAAGCAGCGCGGCGATCGGACGGTCGACCTCCCTCGCCAGGCGTCCGTGGTCCGACTCCAGCTTTTCGTGCTGATCCCAGTAGCCATGGGTCACCTGCACGAACCGCACTCCGCGTTCGCTGAGGCGGCGGGCGAGCAGGCACTGCCGGCCCATGCGCGAGGTCACCGGATCATCGAGTCCGTAGAGGCGTCGGGTCACTTCGCTCTCCCCGGCGAGATCGAAGATGCCCGGCGCCTCGGTTTGCATCTTGAAGGCGAGCTCGAACGATTCCAGGCGCGCCTCGAGTTCGGCGTCGGCACCGGCGAGCGCCAGGTGCCCGCGGTTCATGTCGCCCAGGAGGTCGAGTTGCGCGCGCTGGCGGGCGCCCGAGAAGCCCCCTTCGAGATACGCGATGCCCGCCTCGCCGCGGCGTCCGCCTCCGCCCTGAATGGGCGTGCCGTGATGCACCGCGGGCAGGAATGCGCTCGAGTAGTTGCCCACCCCGCCATGGCCCTGCGTCGGGTGGAGCGTGATGAAGCTGGGCAGGTTCTCGTTCTCGGTGCCGAGGCCATACGTCACCCACGATCCCATGCTCGGACGCACAAAGGTGTCGGAGCCCGTATGCAGCTTGAGCAGCGCGCCGCCGTGCGCCTCGTTGGTGCCGTGCACCGAATGCACGAAACAGAGGTCGTCCGCCAGCGCGCCGACGTGCGGGAACAGGTCGCTCACCATGGCCCCGCAGCCGCCGTAGGGCCGGAACTCCCAGGGCGACTTGCGCAGGCCCGCGGTTTGCGCGAACTGCACGCGCGGCTTGGCGAAGGGCAGCGGCTTGCCCGAGTCGCGGATCAGCGCCGGCTTGTAGTCGAAGGTGTCCACGTGCGACGGCCCGCCGTGCATGAAGAGGAAGATCACGCGCTTGGCGCGCGCGGGGAACATCGACGCCCGCGCGGACAGCGGTGACACCACCCGGCCCGCGACGGGATCCGCACCGGCGGTGCGCACCAGGAGATCACCCAGGGCCAGCGCACCGAATCCCACGGCACACCGCCGCAGCGCCTCGCGGCGTCCGATTCCACGGCGGCCGCGGCCTGCGTCTCCGGTCGGATTCAGTTCGAGGTTCACGGTCGGTAGAGAAACTCGCTCGAACCCAGCATGGCCTGGCAAAACGCCAGCCACGCGTCGTCGGACGCACCGGACTTCGCGCGTTCCTCCGCAGGCCCGGGTTCCGGCTCCGGAAAACGGCCCAGAAACTCGAGCGCGCGGTTGAGCTCCAGGGCGGTGGGACCACGGCCCAGCACGCGGCGATAGACAGCCGACACCCGGTCCGGCCGGGCGCCACCTGCTTCGCCGCGCGAGGCCTGCGCCAGCGCCGCCGCACAATCGCGCACCAGCGGACTGTTCAAGAAGAAGAGCGCCTGCTGGGAGACCACCGTCGGCACCCGGCGCGCGGTGGTAACACTCGGGTTCGCAAAGTCGAACAGGGTCAGCGCGTCATAGACGCGGTCGCGCACGATCGGCAGGTAGAGTGTCCGACGCACGGACGCCGCGGACACGTCATCGGCGGGGACATACTCATTGTTCTTCCACGCCACCAGCGTACCGCCCTGCGCACGGTCGAGCCGGCCGGAGACGGCCAACAGCGCATCCCGGATCATCTCCGCGTCGAGCCTCCGGCGGGGGTAGCGGGTCAACAACCGGTTGTCGGGATCCCTCGCCGCGGCGGCCGACGGATCGTCGGCGCTCGTCGACTGTTGGGAGACGGCGCTGGTGAGGATGAGCCGGTGCAGCGCTTTGAGATCCCAACCGTTCTCCATGAACCAAGCGGCCAGCCAGTCGAGCAGCTCGGGATGGGACGGCGCCTCGCCGCGCAATCCGAAGTTGTCAGCGGTGCGCACGAGTCCTTCGGCGAAGTGCGCCTGCCAGACCCGGTTAACGAGGACCCGCGCCGTGAGAGGGTTGCGTTCCGAGACCAGCCAGCGCGCGAACTCCAGCCGTCCGCTTTGATCGCGCGGCATCGTGGGGGCGGGATCGACCTTCGCCACCACGCCGATCACGCCCCGCGGCACCGGATCCGCCGCGAGTTGGAGATGGCTGCCACGCAGGTGCACCGGGAGATCCACCGGCTTGTCCTCACTCGCGGCGAGCGCCATGGCCGGCGCCGGTGGAGCCGTGGCCTGGAGCAGCGCGCGCTCGTGCTCGAGCGCGGTCACGGCGACTTGGGTCTCGGGCGGGAGATTCGTGGCGTTGCCTCGAGCGGGATTGCCCTTCAGCGCCTTGATCCGCGCGTCGAGTTCCGCCAAACGCCGGGTGTGCGCCTCGTGCGCCGCGATCTCGGGTGCGGAGGCGATGGGGCGTTCGTTGAACTTCGAAACGAAACTGAGGTTCTCCATCGTGCGCGTGCTGCGGAAGACGCCGGCCAGGGCGTAGTAGTCGCGCGCGGGAACGGGATCAAACTTGTGATCGTGACAGCGTGCGCAGCCGAGGGTGAGTCCGAGGAACGCGCGGCCCACGGTGTCGATCTGTTCGTCGACCACGTCCATGACCAGCTTCGGTTTGTCCTGCTCGGCCAGCATCTTCGGGCCGAGCACGAGGAACCCGGTGGCGATCAGGCGATCGAAGGCCTCGGCTTCCATCGCCGGGGCCGGAAGCAGGTCGCCCGCCAACTGGTGGGTGACGAAGTCGTCGAGGCGCAGGTTGCGGTTGAAGGCGCGCACGACCCAATCGCGGTAGCGCCAGGCGTTGGCCATCACCTTGTTTTCGTCCTGGCCGTTGGTGTCCGCATAACGCGCGACATCCAGCCACCAGCGCGCCCAGCGCTCGCCGTAGTGAGGCGAGGCGAGGAGGCGTTGCACGACGCGTTCATACGCGTCCGGCGCGGCGTCGCGCTCGAGGGCCTCGACCTCTTCCGCCGCGGGCGGCAATCCGGTCAGGGTGAATGTCACCCGACGGATCCATTCGCGCCGCGTCGCGGAAGGGGCTGGGCGCAGTCCGTTCGATTCCAGCGCCGTCCAGACGAAGGCATCCACCGGGGTGCGCACCCACTCTCGCCCCGCCGTCGGCAGCGCGGGAGGCTCCGGACGTCGCACCGGCTGAAAGGCCCAGAACGCCGCGGGATCCGGGTCCCGGGCGGTCTCCGCTGGACGCGCTGCGCTGGACGCAATCTCCGGTTCGACCGCCTGGGCGCGGGCGATCGCACCCAGGCACCAGAGAGCCAGGTACAGGAGGCGCACGCAGGGACCAACCATGGCGCGAGGATGGCGCCCCACGGACCGCCGCGCCAGCCCCCTGTTCCGGCTCGCGTTGGAATCCGCCAACCCCTGGAACGGTCGAGCGCCGCCTGCACGGCGGCGGCTACGAGGTTCGTTGTCGCCGAGGCAGGCAAGCGTCGCCCTTACGGCGACGGCTTCGGAAGGGCGGCCGTCTGTTTGAGCAGATAGGCGCGCCGTTGCTCGGCAAAGGCCTTCAAGGTGATGTGCCCGCCTTCGCCCGCCTCGCCATCGACGGACTTCTCGAAGTCCTCGGTCGGGTCCAGCTTGCGGGTATCCGCCTTCACCGCGTCGGCGATCAAGGCGTGATACCTCCCGGCCGCCGGCCCCAATCGGCTCCAATCGAGATGCTTCTCGGCAATCTCCCTCACGTAGCCAAGGTAGCGTTCCCGCCACGCCGGGACCGCGAGCAGCTTCGATATCAGCGGCTTGCTGGCGTCGTTCGCCGCGATCAGGGGATCGAGTTCCACACCCTTCACGTTCATCGCCATCATCATGCCCGGAGGCCCACCCATGCCCGCGCGTCCGCCGCCCGCCCCTCCCGGCCCGCCGGGCCCGCCGAAATTGGGCCGCGGCAGCGCCGTCTCGAGACCCGCCGAGAGTT
Source organism: uncultured Verrucomicrobiota bacterium (assembly GCA_964647675.1). Taxonomy (GTDB): domain Bacteria; phylum Verrucomicrobiota; class Verrucomicrobiia; order Limisphaerales; family CAIMTB01; genus CAIMTB01. The sequence goes on from CAZYJB010000190.1 coordinate 4,939, forward strand.
TCTCCGCGCCCAGGCCGCCGGACTTGTCCGTGTCCCATTCCTCGGCCCATTTGCCGAACGCCGCCGTCGCCTCCGCGCGCGTCAGCGATCCGTCCTGGTCGGCGTCCAGGGCGCCGAACAATCCGGGGCCGCCGAAGCCCTGGGGCACGGGCAGCACGGTGGCCAGCCCGGTCGAGAACTGTTCGGCGGTGAGCTTGCCCGCCTTGCCGGTGTCGAAGCGGTCGAACCACGTTCCGCCCAGCGCGGTCATCTCGTCCTTCGAAAGCTTCTGGTCCTTTGAGGTGTCGCCCTGGTCCAGCAGCACCTGTCCCAGCATCGCACCCGGCCCGAACTGGCGCCGACCACCGGGTCCGCGTCCGCCGCCCGGTCCACCGCCGAATCCGGGTCCGCCCGGTTTGGTGAGCGTCTCGTTCGCGTCCTGGGGCAGGACATGGAACTTACCGGCTTCGTCCTGGTAGATGCTGTAGTCGCTGGTGCGGATCCAATAGCCGTCGTTGTTGATCAGCGCGTTGTCGAGGGCAAGGAACCGCAGTGCGCCATCGACGTCGAGGATCGGCGCCAGCGCGGCTTCGAGTTGGTCAGCCGGGGTCTGGTTCAGTGTTTTGCAGAGGCGAATGAGGTCGGCCCAAGCCTTGGGGTTCTCCTTGCTCTTCAGTTCGTAGATGCCCTTGTACGACGCCTGGTCGTCCCCGAGATAAGCGAGACTCCCGCGCGCACCGGGGCTGCCCGGCACCTTCCAGCGCACGCCCTGGGTGGTCTTGAAGGCGTCCCGGAGGAAGTCCTTGTTGAACTGCTGCACGTTGACGTACACGCCCCAGTTCTCGCCGTTGATGACCACCCGCACGAAGTTGGCCTTGGGCGCGGGCAGATACTCGCGCGCGATGTCGTAGAACAACACCGCGCGCAGGAACGAGGGATCCTCGTGTGAGTTGAGGAGGTTCAGCGTGCGATAGCCCTGCACGTTCTGGCCCTCGTGCGCGAAGTCGACGGACAGATTCAGCGACCGCTTCTGCCCCTCCCCCACCATCCCGAACGACGACATGCCGCGGAAGTGCACACCAACGTCCGGGTACGCCTTGCCGTCCACGGTGAGCCTCGCCGGCACGAGCACATCGGAGTTGTGGAACTCGGTGAGTTCCTTCTCCCAGTCGGCCGACTCGAACTCGAGGAACAGGGTGCGCAGGGTCAACGGATCGTAGAACGCCTTGTCAGGAAAGGTGGGCGCGTCGGCCACCGTCACCTTCGCTCCCGGTTGCGGAGTTGCGCCGCGACTACCGCCACGATTGCGCGGACCGAATCCGCCCGGACCCCGGCGCGGACCGCCGCCTTCCGCCTGTTCCTTGGCGATCGCCTCGCGCGCCGCCTTGCGCTCCGTCGCGTTCAGGCGCTTGTCACCATCCTTGTCGAAGCGCTTCACGAGCTTGCGTTCCTCCCGGTTGCCGAAGGGCCCGCCCGGACCACCCCCTCCGAAGCCGCCAGGTCCCGGGCCGAAGCCGGCTCCGCCGCCCGGTGCACCCGGAGGCGGACCGTCCTGCGCCCAGACCCCCGCCGCCGCCGCGAGCAGCGCGACGATCCCTATCCCCAACGCGCCGGCCGCCCCCGAGAAATGAATCTTCATGCGAGTCTGTGTCGCCGATCTGTTTCCCGCGCGAAACCTGTTTGGGACGAACCGGGCGGCGAACGGGACGGCGCACCGCTCCGGCGGGATGCGAACACTCGGCCCCCAGTTGGGGCGCCACGTCCCCGTGGCGCCGCGGGATGTGGTGAGGGGCTGGGGTGAACGTGAGAGTGCGGCTGGGCAGGGACGCCTCGCCCCACCTGGGGAAGGATGTGACCGGAGCGGTGGGTCGTGACCTCCGTGTCACGACTCGGCATCCGCAAGGATGCCGACCTTCGACCTGATCCATTCAAGCGCGGGCTGCACGCGCGCGGCTACGGAGGGCGCCCTCGCCGGACGGAGCCGGCGAGCCACCAGGCGTGCTTGGACCCGCCAGACCTAACCCCTCACCTCCCACCTCTCGCCCTTCACCCTTCCCTCAGCCCGGTCTGGTGTTCCATCCTCCGCGCCCGTGCACCTCTCCGACCTCGCGTGGCCCCGCGTGGATGCCCTGTCCCGCGACACCCCCGTCATCATCCCGGCGGCGGCCATGGTACAGCACGGTAATCACCACCCCCTCTTCACCGACAGCATGCTGCTCCGCGAAGTGGTGCGGCGCGTCTCCGT